>JAYTEZ010000114.1:0-8359 GCA_043734805.1 Microbacteriaceae bacterium | reverse complement strand
CGGTCGGGCATCCGGCGCTCGAGTTCACGGGCGGCGGCAATCACTGCGTGGCGCACCACCAGAAACTCGTTCGCTGGCTCTATCGGAGCAAAGATGTGCAACCCGCGATTGCCCGACGTCTTGACGAACGCGGTCAGACCGACTCCCGCGAGAACGGCCCTCAATTCGATCGCGACGGCGATAGCGTCGTCAAAATCGGTACCCGGCTGGGGGTCGAGGTCTATTCGCAGCTGGTCAGGGTTGTTTGTGTTGGAGGCGCGTGACGCCCAGGGGTGGAAGACGATGGTGTTCATCTGCGCCGCCCACACGGCGGCCGCCGGCTCATCGATGACGAGCTGCGGATGCGCGCGCCCGCTCGGGTAGACGACCGTGACGGACCTCACGAAGTCGGGCGCACCCTTCGGCGGATTCTTCGAGAAGAACTGCTCCCCGTCAACGCCATCCGGAAACCGCTGCAATGAAACCGGTCGGTCCCCATTCGCCCTGACGAAGGCGTCGCCGACCTCGATCAGATAATGGACAAGATCCAACTTCGAAATGCCGACGTCCGGCCAGAGAATACGCGCAGGGCTGGACACGCGCATGTCACGCATGCCATGTGGACCGTTCACTTCGAGGATGACCGCGTCGCTTGCCATGCCACCCACCGTACTCCGGGGTCAGCAGACCTTGTAGGCCGCGCGGGTGCGGGAGGACTGCGCGATACACCGACCGCGGGACTCGAGGGTAAAGCGGCTGCACGATCGCGCATTAAACAGTGATGGCCCCGCTGCGAAAACGGGGCCATCACCATCACGACTGGAACTACTTTGCGTCTGCTTCGTCGACTTTCTCGGCAGCATTGGCCGGTGCCTCTTCGGCAACGACCTCCGCGGTCTCGGCGTCGATTGCTTCGGCCTGCTCGGCCGATTCGACCGGCGCCTCGTCACCCGGCGCCTCGTCGACCGGAGCAGCCGCAACCGGCTCCTCGACCTTCGCGGACTTCTTGGCCGACTTCGGCTTGGTGGCGACGGGCTCGAGAACGAGCTCGATCTGCACCATCGATGCATTGTCGCCCTTGCGGAAGCCGAGTTTCGTGATGCGGGTGTAACCGCCCTCACGGAACTCCACCAGTGGCGCGATCTCGGTGAAGAGCTCGTGCACGACGCTCTTGTCGCCGATAACGGCCAGCACGCGACGGCGCGCGTGCAGGTCGCCGCGCTTCGCGAACGTGATCAGTCGCTCGACCAGGGGACGCATGCGCTTGGCCTTGGTCTCGGTCGTCTTGATGCTCTTGTGGGTGAACAGGGCAGCCGCGAGGTTCGCGAGCATGAGGCGCTCATGCGCCGGTCCACCGCCGAGGCGGGGTCCCTTAGTTGGTGCAGCCATTAGTTAATCTCCAGATGTGAAAGAAATCGCGAGGTCGTCGAGAGCGACGAGCCCTAGTTGGTCTCGTCGACGTCGTCGTAGCCGCTGTAGAAGTGAGCGCCTTCGAACCCGGGAACCGTGTCCTTGAGCGACAGGCCAAGCTCTATGAGTTTGTCCCTGACCTCATCAACCGACTTCTGTCCGAAGTTGCGGATGTTCATGAGCTGGGTCTCCGACAGGGCGACCAGTTCGCTTACGGTGTTGATTCCCTCGCGCTTGAGGCAGTTGTAGCTGCGCACAGACAGGTCGAGGTCTTCAACGGGCATGCTGAGCTCGGACGACAGAACGGCGTCGACGGGAGCCGGGCCGATCTCGATGCCCTCTGCCGCAGAGTTGAGTTCGCGCGCAAGGCCGAACAGCTCGGTCAGGGTGCGCCCGGCCGAGGCAATTGCGTCACGGGGTGTGATCGCATTCTTGGTCTCGACGTCAACCACAAGGCGGTCGAAGTCGGTGCGCTCACCGGCACGAGTTGCCTCAACGCGGTAGGTGACCTTGAGCACGGGCGAGTAGATCGAGTCGATCGGGATCTGGCCGGCTTCGCTGAACTCGCTACGGTTCTGGGTGGCCGAGACATAGCCGCGGCCACGCTCGATGGTGAGTTCGAGTTCGAACTTCGCCTTGTCATTGAGCGTCGCGATGACGAGCTCCGGGTTGTGGATCTCGACACCGGCAGGCGCCGAGATGTCGGCTGCGGTCACCTCACCAGCACCCTGCTTGCGCAGGTAGGCGGTAATCGGCTCGTCGTGCTCGCTCGAGACGACGAGGCCCTTGATGTTCAGGATGACCTCGGTGACGTCTTCCTTCACGCCAGGGACAGTGCTGAACTCGTGCAACACGCCGTCGATGCGGATGCTCGTGACAGCGGCCCCCGGAATCGACGAAAGCAGGGTACGACGAAGGGAGTTGCCGAGGGTGTAACCGAAACCTGGTTCCAGGGGTTCGATCATGAACCGTGAACGGAACTCTGAGATGTTCTCTTCGGTAAGAGTTGGACGCTGTGCAATGAGCACTGTTGATTCCTTTCGGCGAAGTGTCCGCTATTTGACACTTGTGCGTTCGGCCGGGTGGCGGGCCGGTCGTGTTATTGAGTTGTGTTCGAAAAAGTTGCGGTGGTGATGGTCGAGCAGTCCGCGATGGTCGAGCAGGTCGCCTGCGGCCGTATCGAGACCTCCGTCACACGGTGGTGACAGGGTGTCTCGATTCTCTCGCTCGCGCTCGTTACTCGACCCGTCGTCGCGTCTGGCGCTTCGCGCCTACACGCGACGACGCTTGGGCGGGCGGCAACCGTTGTGCGCCTGCGGGGTGACGTCGTTGATCGAACCGACCTCGAGGCCGGCAGCCTGAAGGGAACGGATCGCGGTCTCGCGGCCGGAGCCCGGTCCCTTGACGAACACGTCAACCTTCTTGACGCCGTGCTCCTGCGCCTGGCGCGCAGCGGACTCGGCGGAAAGCTGGGCAGCGAACGGGGTCGACTTACGTGAACCCTTGAAACCGACCGTTCCGGACGAAGCCCAGCTCAGAACGGCACCGGTGGGGTCGGTGATGGTGACGATGGTGTTGTTGAACGTGGACTTGATGTGGGCCTGACCCACGGCGACGTTCTTCTTCTCTTTACGACGCGGCTTACGAGCGGCCGATTTTGGTGCTGCCATTGCGTTCTCCTCGAACCTGTTAAATACTGGCGTTTATGGCGATACGAGCAGTGCTCGCTATCGGGCCTTCTTCTTGCCTGCGACGGTGCGCTTCGGCCCCTTGCGGGTGCGAGCGTTGGTTTTGGTGCGCTGGCCGTGAACCGGAAGGCCACGGCGATGACGGATGCCCTGGTAGCTTCCGATCTCGACCTTGCGACGGATGTCGGCTGCAACCTCACGACGAAGGTCACCCTCCACCTTGAAATTTCCTTCGACGTAGTCGCGGAGCGCGATGAGCTGATCATCGGTCAGATCCTTGACGCGGATTTCACCGCTGATTTCCGTGTCGGCGAGGGTTTTAAGGGCCCTCGTGCGGCCGACGCCGTAGATATAGGTCAATGCGACCTCGACGCGCTTATCGCGCGGGATGTCGACTCCTGCTAGACGAGCCATTGTGGCTTCTCCTGGTTGTTCAGTGGAGGTCTGTAGCAGCACCGGTGCAGTGGCCTCCAACCACTGGTGTCCCCCGTGACGGTTGACATCAACCGAGGCGGGTTCTGGTGTTGCTATCCGTATTTTCTGTATTCAGTTTTTGATCCTGGCGGACACGTCAGCGTCCGACGCGATCAACCCTGACGCTGCTTGTGGCGCGGGTTCTCACAAATCACCATGACGTTTCCATTACGACGAATGACCTTGCACTTGTCACAGATCTTCTTGACGCTGGGGTTGACCTTCATTGTTTTTCCTTGCCTTCGCTGTCTTCGAGCCCTCGGTTACCTCGGGCCGTTACTTTCCAGCTCTCGCGCCTTTATGGGGCATTACTTGTAGCGATAAACGATCCGACCACGGGTTAAGTCGTACGGGCTCAACTCCACGATCACACGGTCCTCCGGGAGGATGCGGATGTAGTGCTGGCGCATCTTGCCCGAAATGTGGGCAAGAACACGGTGGCCGTTGGTCAACTCAACGCGGAACATTGCGTTGGGCAGAGCTTCGACTACTGCGCCTTCGATTTCGATGACACCGTCTTTTTTGGCCATAGCCTCTTCGTCGCTAAAAGTATTGTTTGCTGGTCGTGCGGTTGGATTGTGGCGATCTGGGCACAGCTAAGCGGGCAGCAGACACCAAAGATCGATCTTATGCCAATCCCGGGCGATTTGCCAACCAGTGCCTTTAATCCGCGTCCACCGTGCGCGAACCAACCCCGACCGCAAATCTCAAAACGCAGGACATTCACCACCAATAGCGCCTGATGCCGTCGAAATGGGCAAATCGTGGTGAATCTCCTGCGTTTTGAGAAGGGGACAGACGGCGGTTAGGGGATTGGCACGGGCACGACGCCGAGCGCTGCCAGCCCGGCCGCGCCGCCATCCTCCGCCGTGAGCACCCAGATGCCGCCGGCATGGACCGCGACGGAGTGCTCCCAGTGCGCGGCTGGCGTGCCATCACTCGTGGCGACGGTCCAATCGTCCTCGCGGGTAAAGGTGTCGATGCCGCCGAGCGTCACCATTGGCTCGATCGCGACCACGAGTCCCGGCTTAATCTGCGGCCCGCGGTCGCGCACGCGATAGTTGAAGACGGGCGGCGCCTCGTGCATCGAGCGCCCGATCCCGTGGCCGACATAGTCCTCGAGAATTCCATACCGGCCCCGCGATTCGAGGTAGTCCTCGATCGCGGCGCCTACCTGGTTCAGGTGGCTCGCCCTCGCGAGTGCGGCGATTCCGTGCCAGAGCGATTGTTCGGTGTCATCCGCAAGCTTCTGGCGCTCGGCGAAGACAGCGGGGCGAGACGGATCGGGCACCACGATGGTGATCGCCGCGTCCCCGTTCCAGCCGCCGAGCTCGGCACCACTGTCGATCGAGACGATGTCACCCGGCTCGAGAGCCCGATCGCCGGGGATACCGTGCACGACATCATCATTGACGGATGCGCAGATGGCGTGCCGATAACCGGGTTCTTTCATGAAGTTGGGAACGCCGCCAGCCGCTCGGATCGTGGCCTCGGCGATGGCATCGAGCTCGAGCGTCGTCACTCCCGGCCGGATGGCGGCACGAACAGCGGCGAGCGATGCCGCCGTCAGCAGCCCCGGCGCGACCATGAGCACGAGCTCCGCCGGAGACTTGTAGATGTTCTTGCGGAGAGCCACTAAGCGACAGGCACGATTCCACGTGCCGTCAGGCTGGCGGCAATCCGGCTGCTCACCTCGTCCATCGCCCCCAGGCCGTCGACCTCGATGAGCAGGTCGCGGTCACGATAGACCGCGATGAGCGGGGTCGTCTCCCGCGCGTAGACCTCCTGGCGATGGCGGATGGCCACTTCCGAGTCGTCGACCCGGCCCTGGTCGATCGCCCTCCGGCGCAAACGCGCGATGACTTCCTCCTGATCGGCAACCAACTGGATGACGGCATCCAGAGCCTGGCCCCTCGTTCCCAGAAGGTGATCGAGGTAGGAGAGCTGCTCGAGCGTGCGCGGATATCCGTCGAGAAGGAAGCCATCGAGGGCGTCCTCCCGCTCGAGTCGGCTGGCGACCACCGCATTGGTGAGGGAATCGGGAACGTAGTCACCCGCATCCACAATCGCTTTGATCTCGATGCCAAGCGGGGTCTCGTCGGCGATATTATGCCGAAAGATGTCACCGGTCGCGATTGCCGGAATGCCGAACCTGGAAGTTAGTCGAGCCGACTGGGTGCCCTTGCCAGCCCCCGGGGGGCCGACGATAAGCAGCCGCGTCAACGGAGAAGCCCCTCATAGTGGCGTTGTTGGAGCTGAGAGTCGATCTGCTTCACCGTCTCGAGCCCCACACCGACGATGATCAGGATGCTTGCTCCACCGAACGGGAAGTTCTGGTTGGCACCGAACAAGCCGAGCGCAATCAGCGGCACGAGGGCGATGAGGCCGAGGTAGAGCGAACCGGGCAGGGTGACCCTGGTAAGTACGTAGTCAAGGTACTCTGCGGTCGGACGCCCGGCACGGATGCCGGGAATGAATCCTCCGTATTTCTTCATGTTGTCAGCCACTTCCTCCGGGTTGAAGGTGATCGCGACATAGAAATAGGTGAACCCGACGATGAGCAGGAAGTACACCAGCATGTAGATGGGATGGTCACCCGAGCGCAGGTTGTCGGAGATCCAGGTGACCCACGGCGCCGGAGCCTTGCCCGGTGCTGGCTGGTTGAACTGTGCGATAAGTGCGGGCAGGTAGAGCAGCGACGACGCGAAGATGACGGGCACCACGCCGGCCATGTTGACCTTAATCGGAATGTAGGTGTTGTTGCCGCCATAGGTTCGGCGGCCCACCATTCGCTTGGCGTATTGCACAGGGATCCGTCGCTGCGATTGTTCGACGAACACCACGAGAGCCACGACCACGATGCCCATCAGGATCACGAGCAGGAAGGTTTCGAGACCCTTCGACTGCTTGATTGCCCAGAGCGAACCGGGGAACCGGGCGGCGATCGAGGTGAAGATGAGGATCGACATTCCGTTGCCGATGCCGCGCTCGGTGATGAGCTCGCCCATCCACATGATGAGGCCGGTTCCCGCCGTCATAGTGATGACCATGAGCAGGATGGCGTACCAGGCGGAGTTGGTGATGAGAGCGGCGCACTGGGGGGTGCCGGTCGAGCTCGGGAACAGCGCCCCACTTCTGGCCACCGTGATGAGGGTCGTGGACTGCAGAACACCGAGCGCGATCGTGAGATAGCGGGTGTACTGGGTCAGGCGGGCCTGCCCGGACTGACCCTCCTTGTAAAGGGTGTCGAAGTGCGGAATGACCACGCGCAGCAACTGCACGATGATTGATGCCGTGATGTACGGCATGATCCCGAGAGCAAAGATCGACAGCTGGAGCAGTGCCCCACCGCTGAACAGGTTGACCAGCTCGTAGAGGCCGGTGGTTCCGGCGTTCGCGGCAAGGCAGGTCTGCACGTTGCCGAAGTTGACGAACGGTGCCGGAATGAAGGATCCGAGCCGGAACAGCGCGATCAGGGCAAGGGTAAAGCCGATCTTCTTCCGAAGATCGGGTGTGCGGAAGATCCGTCCTACGGCTCTGAACACGAGGCCTCCTGGTTGAACTCTGTCGGGCAAAGCAGGTGGCCCTCTCGGGCCACCTGGACGACTACTCTACGAAAGCCGACCGGGGGAAACGAATCCCCCGGGCGATTTCAGTTTACGGAGCCGCCCGCTGCAACAATCTTCTGCTCAGCGGAGCCAGAGACCTTATCAACTGCAACGTTCAGCTTAACCGCAATCTCCCCCTGCCCGAGAACCTTGACCTTCTCGTTCTTGCGCACAGCACCCTTGGCAACGAGGTCACCGATGGTGACATCCCCACCCTGGGGGTAGAGCTCGACAAGCTTCTCCAGGTTGACCACCTGGTACTCGACGCGGAACGGGTTCTTGAACCCGCGGAGCTTCGGGGTGCGCATGATGCTGTTCAGGTTTCCACCCTCGAGCCCGACGCGCACCTGGTAGCGGGCCTTCGTGCCCTTGGTGCCGCGACCTGCCGTCTTACCCTTCGACCCCTCGCCACGACCCACCCGAGTGCGATCTTTCTTCGCACCGGGAGCCGGACGGAGGTGGTGCATCTTAAGCACCTGCGGGCGAGCCTCGACGACGGGCAGTGCAGCCTTTGTTGCCGGAGCGGCCTTGGTGGTGGCTTTGGCAGCCGCAGCCTTGGGAGCTGCCGCCTTCTTCTCAGGCTCTGTTTTGTCAGCCATTAGTCAATCTCCTCGACCTTGACCAGGTGAGCGACGGTACGGACGTAGCCGCGGTTCTGCGAGGTGTCCTCGCGAACCACGACGTCGCCGATGCGCTTGAGCCCGAGGCTCCGGAGCGTGTCGCGCTGGTTCTGCTTCTCACTAATTTTGGACTTGATCTGGGTTACCTTGAGGCGACCGGCCATCAGACACCTGCCTTTGCATCAGCCTGGGCACGCAGGAGGCGCGCGGGTGCGACATCCTCGAGCGGGAGACCACGACGTGCGGCAACCGCACTGGGCTCCTCGAGTTGCTTGAGGGCGGCAACGGTTGCGTGCACGATGTTGATCGTGTTGGACGAACCGAGCGACTTGCTCAGAACGTCGTGGATACCGGCGCACTCGAGTACGGCGCGCACCGGTCCGCCGGCAATAACACCGGTACCAGCCGATGCCGGACGCAGCAGTACAACGCCGGCCGCAGCTTCACCCTGTACGGGATGCGGGATCGTGACGCCGACGCGGGGGACGCGGAAGAAATTCTTCTTCGCTTCCTCAACGCCCTTGGAGATCGCGGTCGGCACCTCGCGGGCCTTGCCGTAACCAACGCCGACCAGCCCGTT
>JAYTEZ010000113.1:0-1519 GCA_043734805.1 Microbacteriaceae bacterium | reverse complement strand
GGTCGTGCGCGCCCGCGCTATTCCGGCGAGCCTGCGATCCGGCGCCCAGGTTGCCCTCGCGACCCTCGCCGCCGCGTTGATGCTGACCCCGTACATACTGCCGGCGTATGCCGACAGCGGCACGGCCTCAACGACATCCATCGGTTCGGCAGAGCCGGTGCACCCGCAATCGCTGAGCGTCATCACCGATGTGGGCTTCCCACTGGCAACCGTGCGAGATGGCTATTCTGTGACCAAGCCGCTCCCCCGCGTCACCAGGTCCATTTCACTGAGCGCGGATACGTTCATAAACAGCCCGAACTCTGCTGTTCAGTGGCCGTTCCCCAACGGCGTACCAATCAGCAGCTGGTTTGGGCCGCGGGCTTCGCCCTGCGCGGGGTGCTCCTCATTCCACGAGGGGCTGGATATGAACGCTGGAGGTGGAGCTCCGATTCAGGCCATCGCCGACGGCGTCGTGTCGAAAATCGGAAATCCGAGCGGCTCCTACGGGGTGTTCGCCGTGATCGACCACGTCGTTGGCGGCCAGAAGGTGAGCAGTCTTTACGGGCACATGCTGCAGGGTTCCCTCGCGATGGCCGTCGGCGACCGGGTGACCAAGGGCCAACTCGTCGGCCGGGTAGGCAGCACCGGCAGCAGTTCCGGCGCGCATCTGCATCTGGGAATTCTGCGTAACGGAACGACCCCCATCGACCCATACGCCTGGCTGAAACAGAAGGTCGGCTCGTGAGCGGGCCTGCTCGAAGACGACGACTCTCCCGACGCGGTGTGAGTTCGTGGATTGTCGTCGTCACAATCGCTCTTGCCAGTGTTGGCTGTTCCTCAAACACGGTGGGAGGCGTGGAAGTATCGCCGACCCAAACGGGCGCTTTTGGTCACATCCATGGGTTAGGGATTGACGCAACCGCCGGCGCAGCGTTTGTCGCCACCCATTCCGGCGTGTACCGCCTGCCCCCTCTTGCCTCACCGACGGTGAGTGCTGCGTCCCTCGGCGAACCGATTGCCGGCCTTCGGCAGGACACGATGGGATTCGTCATGGTCGACCACTCCATGTACGCCTCAGGTCACCCCGACCCGGCGAAAGATCCGAGTTCTGGAAATCTCGGGCTGATCACGAGCATCGACGATGGTCGAACCTGGCAGACGAAGTCGCTCGGGGGTCAGACCGACTTTCATGACCTGGACGTCTTTCCGGGTGCGACCGGCAGTCCCACGGTGTACGGGTTCGATGCTGGAGCCGGGGCAGTCATGATGAGCCGCGATGGTGGAGCAACATGGTCGACGCGAGCAACCATTGCGCTGCGGGATATGACCGTCGACTCGGCCGATTCCGGAGCTGTTTATGCCACGACCGCCGAGGGACTTGTCGTGAGTCGCGACGGCGCCACCACGTTTGATTTAGTTCCCGGTGCACCCGCCCTATATTTGATCCAATCACTGGATGACCCGGCCGGCGGAGCCCTCATTGGAATTGACGTCAAGGGTTCCGTCTGGACAAAAACCTTTGCCCAACAATGGCGAG
>JAYTEZ010000112.1:0-5060 GCA_043734805.1 Microbacteriaceae bacterium | reverse complement strand
ACGTGCCCGGTTTTGTTACTAACAGTGAGGTGCTCTGGTGACTGGTTTTAAAAAGTTTCTGCTGCGCGGCAATCTGGTCGACCTCGCGGTCGCAGTTGTCATAGGGGCCGCGTTCGGCGCGTTGGTGGTCGCGTTGGTGAAAGACCTCATCACCCCGCTACTGGGTGCGATCGGGGGCAAAGCCGACTTCAGCATGTTGAGTTTCACGATCAACAATTCCAAATTCTTGTATGGCGACTTCCTCAACGCCCTGATCGCGTTCGTCATCCTCGCCGTAGTAATTTACTTCTTCGTCGTCGCCCCGTTCTCCAGCCTGCTCGAACGGTTCAAACCCACCCCGGAAGAGCCAGCCCCCGTGCAGCCATGCCCACACTGCCTGTCCTCCGTTCCGGTCGCCGCGACAGTGTGCGCGTTTTGCACCCGCGACCTGGCCGCGCTGCCATCGACAGCCGTGCCACGCCACGCAACCCCGTAGGGACCGATTCGCACGCACCACGGCAATGTTGTTGGTCCGCGCAGGTAAAGGGGCAGACTAGAGGGGTGAGCCGACTTGCGAAGGCGACAGAGCATCCGTTCCTCTCCCGCGTCGGTTTCCGGCGTAACCTCCTACGACCGGATGACTCCGATCGCACCGATCGCGTCACCTACATAGAGCTGTTCTTCGACCTCATTTTCGTCTTCGCGCTCACGCAGCTGTCGCGGTTCCTCTACGAAAACCAGTCGCCCATCGGCGCCCTCGAATCCGCCATCCTGGTGCTCGCTCTGTGGTGGGTGTGGGTCTATACGACCTGGGTCACCAACATGCTGGATCCGACCAAGCTGCCCGTCCGTGGCGTGGTGATTGGGCTCGCCCTGGTCGGTTTCGTGCTGAGCACCTCGATCTACGAATCGTTCGGCGACCGTGGGATCGTCTTCGCGATCTCCTACGTGACGCTGCAGCTCGGCCGCACGGCGTTCATATTGCTCGCTCTTGCACGGCACGATCGAGCGCTGTACCGAAACTTCACACACATCCTCATCTGGCTCTCGGTCGCCGGTGTTTTCTGGATCCTCGGCGCATTGCTCCCGCTGGAATTCCGTCTCCCGATCTGGATCGCCGCGCTCGGCCTCGAGTATGTCTCGGCAAGCCTCGGCTTTCGCGTTCCCCGGATGGGCACATCGAGGATTGACGACTGGGACCTGTCCGGCCCGCACATCGCCGAACGCAGCGCGCTGTTCGTGATCATCGCCCTGGGGGAGTCGTTTCTGGTTGCCGGATTCGCGTTTGTCGGTCAGGATTCATCCGTCCTCGGCGTCCTCGGCGTGCTCTCTGCGTTCATGAGCGCCGTGGCAATGTGGTGGCTCTACTTCGATCACGGTGAGCGCGCCGGCGGCAAAGCCATCGCATCGTCGAAGGAGCCGGGCAGAATTGCGAGGCTTGCTTATACCTATGTGCACGCGATCATCATCGCCGGCATCGTGCTCACTTCGGTCGCAGACAAGGAAGTTCTCAAGCATCCGGAAGAACCGATGATGCTCTCAACGGCGGTCACACTCGTGGGCGGGCCGCTGCTCTACATCATCGGCCTCCTGTTGTTCCGCTGGGTCGTGGCGCACGAGCTGCTTTTCTCGCACCTGCTCGGGATCGCACTGCTCATCGTCGTATTCGCGACCGCTTTCCTCCTTTCGCCGCTTGCACTCAGCGCGGTCGGAACGCTCATCCTGATGGCCGTCGCATCCTGGGAAACGATCGTTCGGCTCCGGCGCGGCACGACGGATGATGAGGCGGGCTGAGCCTCAATCCGCAAAGGCACGGAGGGCGCGGGGGAGCGACACTCGTGCGTTTCAGCGGTCGCCATATCAACGATCCGCGAGAACCTCCAGCGGCAGCAGCCTCAGCGACTTGCCCGTCGACGCGTAGCCGGTGCTCGCGTGCGCGCGCGCGACAGCTCGCCGCTCGCCGCTCGGCTCGCCGTAGGTGGTCGTGCGCTGCCGCGCCTCGCGGCCGATCGAGCGCGTCAACGACTCCAGCTCGTCAACGGTCTTCTCGGAGCCGTTGTCGGCGCCTGCCATACGGCTGATCGTCTCCTCCATGAGGGTGCCGCCCACGTCATCCGCACCGCCCTGCAGCATGAGCTGGGTGCCCTCGGTGCCGAGCTTGACCCACGAGGTCTGGATGTGGTCGATCCGCCCGTGCAGCATGAGCCGAGCGACCGCGTGCACGGCCCGGTTCTCCTGCGCGGTGGGCCCCGGGCGTGCGACACCGGCCAGGTAGACGGGCGAATTCATGTGCACGAAGGGCAGCAGCACGAACTCCGTGAACCCGCCCGTCGAATCCTGCAGTGCGGAGAGCGTGCGCAGGTGGCCGACCCAGTGGCCGGGGTTGTCGACGTGCCCGTACATCATGGTCGAGCTTGAGCGCAGGCCAATGCGGTGTGCCGTCGACACGATCTCGATCCACGTCGCGGCGGGCAACTTGCCCTTGGTGAGCACCCAGCGCACCTCATCGTCGAGGATCTCCGCGGCTGTCCCCGGGATCGTGTCGAGCCCGGCTGCCTTCGCCTCCAGCAGAAAGTCCTCATAGCTGAGGCCCGTGCGGCTCGCTCCATTCACTATCTCCATCGGGCTGAAGGCGTGCAGATGGATGCCCGGCTGCCGCCTCTTCACCTCGCGGGCGAGGTCGAAGTAGGCCGTGCCCGGCAGGTCGGGATGGATCCCACCCTGCATGCAGATCTCGGTCGCGCCGATATTCCAGGCCTCGTCCACCCGGTCGCCGACCTGCTGCAGGGACAGGGTGAAGGCGTCGGCATCCGTGCGCCGCTGGGCAAAGGCGCAGAATCGGCAGCCGGTGTAGCAGACGTTGGTGAAGTTGATGTTGCGGTTGACGACGTAGCCGACCGTGTCGCCGACGGTGTCCCGCCGCACTCGGTCGGCGAGGTCGGCGAGGGCATCGAGGTCCGCGCCCTCCGCGCCGAGCAGAGCGAGATATTCGGCGTCGCTCAGGCTGGCGGGGTTCGTCTCCGCTTCCGCGAGCGCGGCACGCACCGCGGGGTCCCCGGCGCTCAGATGCCCGCGAGAAGTGTCGCCGACGGCTTCGCGCAGCTCGGCCCAGTCCCCGTAGACATCATCGAAATCGCTACGCCGATCGCCCGTGCGCCCCACGGTGTCGATGTCGACATGAAGGTTGACGCGCCCGCTGCCCGCCTCGGCCCAGTGCGGGTCCGGCTCCTGCCAGGGGCGCCCCTGGGGAGTGCGACCCTCGACGGCAAGTCCCATCTCGTCGGCGAGGGCGCGAACGTGGGGCAGCACTCGAGGGTCGAGCCACGGCTCCTCCGCGCGCACATAATGTGGGTGCGCGGTCAGTCGCTCGCGCAGCGTGAAGCCGGCCTCTTCGGTCAGTCGTGCCAGGTCATCGAGGTGCGGCCACGGACGTTCCGGGTTGACATGGTCGGGCGTGATCGGACTCACCCCGCCCCAGTCGTCGATGCCCGCGCGCACGAGCAGCGAGAGCTCCTCGGGCTCGGTCAGGTTTGGAGGGGTTTGCAGCCGCGCTTGGGGCCCGAGAACCAACCGCGCTACCGCGACGGATGCGACATACTCCTGGGTCTCCAGGTCGCTCTGGCGCATCATGGCGGTCGCATCCTTCGCCCGGAAGTTCTGGATGATCACCTCCTGGATGTGCCCGTGGCGCCGTGCCGAGGCACGGATAGCGAACAGGCCCTCGACCCGCTCCGCGTAGTTTTCGCCGATGCCGAGCAGGAGGCCCGTGGTGAAGGGCACGGCCGAGCGACCGGCATCCTCGATCACGCGCAGCCGAAGGGCGGGGTCTTTGTCGGGCGAACCGTAGTGCGGGCCACCCTTCTCGCTCCACAGCCGGGTCGAGGTGGTTTCCAGCATCATGCCCATCGACGGTGCGACGGGCTTCAGCCGCTGGATTTCCTGCCAGGTCATGACACCCGGGTTGAGGTGCGGCAGCAGCCCGGTCTCCTCCAGCACCCGGATGGCCATCGCCCGAAGGTAGTCAACGGTCGAGTCGTAGCCGTTCGCATCCAGCCACTCGCGCGCGACCGGCCAGCGATCCTCGGGCCGGTCGCCGAGGGTGAACAGCGCCTCTTTGCAGCCGAGCGCCGCCCCCTGCCGGGCGATGTCGAGAATCTCGTCGGGGGAGAGGTAGGGCGCTTTGCCCGCCTTTGCCAGCTTGCCGGGCGTCTGCACGAAGATGCAGTAGTGGCAGCGATCGCGGCACAGGTGCGTGAGCGGGATGAAGACCTTGCGCGAGTAGGTGATGACACCCGGTCGACCGGCGCGTTCCAGCCCTGCGTCACGCACCCGGGATGCCGCGGCGAGCAGCCGGTCGAGGGCGGCACCCCTGGCGTGCATGAGGGTCTCGGCCTCGGTCGCATCGATGGTGACGCCGGTCTCGGCCCGTTTCAGTGCACGGCTGATGGCGGATGCTGTCGGGATGAAGGATTCCGGAGATTCGGCTGTCATGACTCGCAATTTCGATAGTAAATGCGGAGCCCACAGCCAGGCTTAAAACCAGATTCCCTCGAAGTCTAACCCCGCGATCTTTCGCGCCGTTGCCGGCCAACGGCGATCGCGGCGGCGATTGCCTCTGCGCCGAGCCGCGCGCTCGTGTCGAGGTCCCGCATCCACAGGGGCACGGCGACGGCACGGATGCCCGCGGCTTCGATCGCGGGCAGAGCCGCGGCATCCGACTCGTCCACCAGCCACGCGTCCAGGATGCCGCCGTTCGATCGCGCGCCGTAATGAAGGGCGACAGCGTCGGCGGCCGTTGCAACGCCGATGGCAGCGAGGCAGGCATCCGCCATGCCGCGCAGGACAAGGCCGGCGATGATGGGGGAGACTCCGACAACCGGAGCGGATGCGGCGTGAAGCGCCTTGCGCACGCCCGGGATCCCGAGAATGGTGTCGATCGACACGACCGGATTGGACGGGGCGACGAGTATGACGTCCGCCTCGGCTATCGCGTCGAGCACCCCGGGCGCCGGGCGGGAGAAGGCGACGTTGTGCTGCACAAACGCTCGCGCGGGCAGGGAGGCGCGATGCCTGGTCCACCA
>JAYTEZ010000111.1:0-13395 GCA_043734805.1 Microbacteriaceae bacterium | reverse complement strand
AGCAGGACACAGTTGGTCTTGCGCACGCTGTCTCCAATGGTCTCCCAGTCGATGGAATCCCGATCGAGCCATCGCAGGTCGATCACATCTGCATCGATTCCGGTCTGCTCCACCGCTTCCAGCGAATGCCTGACCATGGACAGGTAGGAGATGACGGTCACATCACTTCCTTGCCGGCGAATGGCCGCCTTTCCGAATGGCAATTGGTAATCGAGGTCTCCGGCCGGGACCATTCCCGACTCGGCATACAGATCCACATGCTCGATGACCAAAACCGGGTCCTCCAGGGCAAGTGCCGTGTTCATGAGCCCTATATAGTCCGCGGCCGTCGATGGCGCGACTATTCGCCATCCTGGGCTCGTCGCAAAGATTCCTGCCGGATCCATCAGGTGCTGCGAGCCATACCCTGATCCCATCGCGACCTTGGTGCGCAGCACCAGGGGCACCGGGTTGTCCCCACCAAACATGTGTCGCGCCTTGCCGATCTGATTGAATATCTGGTCTGCAGCAACCCACATGAAATCCGGGTACATGAATTCAACGACTGGACGATATCTTCCGTCCAATGCCATACCCCCGCCCAGACCGGCGAATGCATTCTCACTGATCGGGGTGCCGAGCACCCGGCCTTCGAAGCGCTTGGCGAGTCCCTTGGTTGCCCCGTTCGTGCCGCCATTCAGCCGGTGCACGTCCTCGCCGAGCACGACGATGCGGTCATCAGTCTCCATGCGGCGGTTCATCACGGCCGCGACGGCATCGACGAACTTCGACGACTCGGTCTCGCCAGTGTAATCGAGGGGTTCGAGCAGCCTGGCGGCGGCAAGTTCGCTCGCGTCGCCGCGCACGCCAACGTTGACGAAGTCCACATCGGGCCAGAGCTCCGGGCGGATGCGGCGCTTGCCGGGCGCATTGGGGTCCGGCTCGATGAGCTGCTCGACCACAATAGCCATCGCGGCCTGCGACTGGTCACGCACGGTTTTCACGCCCTCCTCGTCGATGAGGCCGAGAATGATCATCTCCTTCGCGACCCTGTCGAGCGGATCGCGCTGCTTCCAGGCGGCCTCCTCCTCCTTGGTGCGGTAGCCGAAGGCACTGCCGGGGTACGGCCCGTTCTGGTGGAAGAAGCGGTAGACCTCGACCTCAATGATCGCGGGGCCGTGTCCCGCCCGCATCACCTTCTCGGCCTCTTTCATCGCCAGGTGCACAGCGAGGGGGTCCATGCCATCGACCCGCCAGGCCGGGATTCCGAAGCCGAGGCCTCGCGCCGAGAGCCGAGGCTCGCCGGTCACCTCAGCCACGGTCGTTGACACTGCGTAGAGGTTGTTCTCGATGAAGAAGGCGAGCGGAAGCTTCCACGCTGATGCCAGATTCATTGTCTCAAGCACGGAGCCAATGTTGACCGCACCGTCGCCGAAGTAGCTCACCGTCACGTCGGGGGTGCCAGCGTGCTTCTGCGCCCAGGCGTTGCCGGCACCGAGGGGCACGCCGCCGCCCACGATCGCGTTCGTACCGAGCGCTCCTGCCTCGAACCACTGCAGGTGCATCGAGCCGCCGCGGCCGCGGCAGTAGCCCTGGGCAAGGCCGAGGATCTCGGCGAGGGTACGCTGCAACACCGTCTGGATCGGGTTGGTGACGAGCGCTACCGGGTCGAGCCGACCATCCGATACATGGCTGATCGCCTTGGCGAGGAACTGGTGGTGACCGCGGTGCGAGCCGTTGATGGCATCGCTCGAGTGCAGCCCGACGATCGAGCCGACCGCGCCGCCCTCCTGCCCGATGCTGGAGTGCGCTGGACCGTGGACGAGGCCTTCGCCAGCGAGCTCGAGGACGGTCTCTTCGAATGCCCGGATGAGGTGCAGCTGCCCGAGCATCGTCGCGAGCAAGGCGGGGTCTGCACTCTTCCAATCCTGAGCGGTCGTCGTGAGCTGGACCCACGGCTGGCTGGGGTCGAGGCGTCGCTTCTGTGCCATGTCGATGGTCTCCATTGATCTTGTCAGCGAGTCGCGCTGCGTTCACTCTTAGAGAACAGTAACGTGCAATTGAATCCAATGCCAGATTTTTTTGCTCGAAAACTGACCGAATTTGGGCTATTCTCGCCACAATGGATCCAATCTTGGATCCCGGAAGGAGCGACGACGATGTCTCTACCCGGATTGCGCGGCACCGAGCACATCGGCTTCACCGTTCCCGACCTCGACGAGGCCGAACGGTTTTTCGTCGACATCCTCGGCTGCGAGCTCGTATACTCACTGGGCCCGTTCGCTCGGGACGACGACGACTGGATGCTCGAGCACATGGGGGTGCACCCGAGAACGGTCATGCGCGAACTGCGCTTTTTCCGCTGCGGGACGGGGCCTAACTTCGAAGTGTTCCAGTACGAGCCTGCTGACGTCGCGCAGCAGCAACCCCGCAACAGCGACATCGGCGGCCACCACCTCGCTTTCTACGTGGACGACTTCGACACCGCATACCAGTACCTGCTCGACGCGGGTATCGAGGTGATGGGGGAACCCACTGCGAGCCGTAATGCGAGCGAGGGCCAACGCTGGGTCTACTTCCGATCGCCCTGGGGAATGCAGTTCGAGCTCGTGAGCTTTCCGCACGGCAAGAAGTACGAGGCCGATGCAACGGTACGGCTGTGGCATCCGGCCAGGCCGACTGAGTAGTTGGCTTGAGGAGGAGGCGAATGAGCACGACCACCACCCGGGACGGCGTCGCCAGCCACCGCATCGCCGAGCACGTGCGCGCCGATATCCTGCGCGGCGCCTATCCGCCGGGCACCCGCCTGCTGCAGGAAAACATCGCCGAGCAGTTCTCAGCGAGCCGGATCCCCGTGCGCGAGGCGCTCCGGATACTCCAGGCCGACGGCCTCGTAACGCTCGTGGCCAACACGGGCGCCTGGATCTCGCGGCTGAGCCTCGCCGAGTGCGAAGAGCTTTACCAGATCCGCGAGGGGATCGAGCCTCTATTGCTGCGCTACAGCCTTCCGAACATGGGTGCTGAGGCGATGGACCGGCTCCAGGCGCTCGCCGACGAAATGCCAACGGCCCCGGATGTCGAGGCATTCCTTCGGCTCGACCGCGAGTTCCATATGCTCTCGTACAGCGGCGCCGAAACCCTTATGCTCGGCGCCACGGTCGAGCGGCTCTGGAATGCGACCCAGCATTACCGCCGCGCATTCACGAGCCACCTCGATGCGCACGGCGGCTCGATGGTGCACCACGAGCACCACCTCCTCGCGGGCGCGCTCCGCCGCCGCGACAGCGACGACGCGGAGCGCGTGCTGCTGGGGCATATCCGCAGAACGCGGCTCGAGCTTGAGCGTCATCCTGAGGTTTTTAACTGACAGATTAAGTGCCAGTTGGCGATTGTTCACCTGGAGTGTACATTTGCGGAGAGGTACGCGGGTGTACGCAGAAAGGTCGGCAAGAATAGTGACTAGAACAGAATCGGACATGCGCCGCTCGCTCGTTGTCGGCTCAACGGGGATCGTCGGCCAGACCGTGAGCAGGCAGCTCGCTGAGCAAGGCTGGATCACGTTCGGCCTCTCCCGCAGCGGCTCCGTAGACATCGACGGCGTCACCAACCTGACCGCCGACCTCCTCGACTCGGATTCGCTCGCCGCTGCCGTCGCCGACACTCAACCGGAACTCGTGATCATCACCGCCTGGATGCGCCATGACACGGAGGCGGAGAACATCGAGGCGAACAGCGCGATGGTGCGCAACGTGTTGAAGGCACTCGAGCCGGAGGGATCGATGAGGCACGTTGCGCTCGTCACCGGCCTCAAACATTATTTGGGCCCGTTCGAGTCATACGGCAAGGGAGTAATGGCCGAGACCCCGTTTCACGAGAGCGAGCCGCGCCTCAACTTCCCCAATTTCTACTACGCGCAGGAAGACGAACTCTTCGAATCAGCGGCTCGCAATGGCTTCACGTGGAGTGTGCACAGGGCTCACACGATCTTCGGATTCGCCGTCGGCAACGCAATGAACATGGCGCTCACTATTGGCGTCTACGCGACCCTGTGCAAGAAGCTCGGCCAACCGCTGATCTTTCCTGGGTCGGAGGAACAGTGGAATTTCGTCACCGATGTTACGGATGCTGACCTCCTCGGCGAGCAGCTCATCTGGGCAGGTACCCACGCGGAGGCAGAGAACGAGCCGTTCAACATCGCAAACGGAGACGTCTTTCGCTGGCGTTGGCTGTGGCCGCAGATCGCCGAATTCTTCGGACTTGAATGGGAAGGGTTCCGCGGCGAAGCGCGGCCCCTCGAGCAGCGCATGCAGGGCATGGAGGAGGCGTGGGCGGCGATCGTGACCGAACATGGCCTTGTGGAGCGTGACCTGGGCCGGCTCGCATCGTGGTGGCACACCGACGGTGACCTCGGTCGCACGATCGAGTGCATCACCGACATGATCAAAAGTCGCGCGGCGGGATTCCAGGGCTTCCGTGCAACGCCGGACAGCTTTTTCGACAAGATCGAACGCTACCGCGAGGCGCGCATCCTGCCCTAGTAGACGTACCGCGTCAGGCGGGAACGGTCGCCGTGAACTCGATGTGAGCCTTGATTGTCGACTCGGGGTGGTGGGCGGCGGCGAGGGCGTCAAGTGCCGTATCCACTGTGAAGCGCTGGGTGACGAGCGCGCTCAGGTCAATTTTACTGTTGACCAGGAAACGGAGGGTCTCCGGCCAGACGCCCGGCGAGCCGATCGAGCCCGTGATCCGCAGCTCCTTGGACTGGATCAGGCCGAGCTTGGCGGTGGCCTCACGACCAACATCGATTCCGATATAGGCGACCCGCCCACGGAATCCCACCAGCTCGAGCGCGCGGGCCATTACGTCTGGACGTCCGCTGGCCTCGACGACGACATCGGCTCCACGCCCGCCAGACACCGAATCGAGCAGGTCATCGATGTCCTCAGGAGTTGAAACGTGACTGGCACCGAGAGATAAGGCGGCGGCGCGGCGTTCGTTCGACGGCTCGACCACGATCGTGACGCCTCCGAGGGCAGCTGCAGCGGCCGTGACGGCGAGCCCGATCGGGCCGGCGCCCAGAACGACGACCACATCGCTCGCGTTGACGTTTCCCGCCCGCATGAGCGCGTAATATGCAACGCTGAATGGCTCGACCAGCGCGCCATTCGTGAACGACACCTCGTCTGGCAGGCGGTGGAGCCAGGCTGCTTTTGCGACAAAGTACTCGGCCGCAGCCCCGCTGATCGAGAAGCCGAAATGATCGTAGCCGATCACGCACTCACCCACGACGCGATCGCCCACCGCGAAGTTCTCAACGGCATCGCCGATGCGTACGATCTCGCCAGACCACTCGTGCCCAGGGATGATCGGGTAGGTGAACGGAATAATATACCGGCCCTCGAGCAGGTCGATGTCGGAGTGGCAGACGCCCACCGATCGCGCGGCGACGAGCACTTCGTCTGGATCAATCTGCGGGATCTCCAGCTCATCGACCTGGGCAACACCCTGCTTCGCGAAACGCAATGCCTTCATAGTGCCTTCGTTTTCTTCGGACCTGCCGCTCTCGCGTCAGATGTGGCTGCGAGAGGGATCGAAGAGAACCTTGCCCTCGATCGCGCCGAGGGAAAGCTGGTTGAGCATGGCGGGCAGGCTCGAGAGCGGGTTGACGGAATCGAGCATTTCTGCCCCGAGGTTAGTCTCGCCCAGAATCTTAAGCGCCGGGCCTAGATCTTCATCGCACACATGGGCGAGCGTTGTTTCGATCGACACCTCGCGCATGACAAAGGAGTGCACGTTGAGAGCCTGATCGTCGGATGGCAAACCGACCTGCAGCACGCGACCACCGGCCCGCACGAGCGAGAGTGCTTTCGCTAGCTGGCCGGACGCCCCGCTTGCCTCAATAACAACGTCTGCACCGCCAGAACCGATCGCTGAGGCAATGGCCGCTGGTGCATCGTCACCGGCCGGGATGACACGGGTCGCCCCAACGCGGAGAGCGCGGTCGAGTCTGCGCCCCGGGAAGTCGACCACAGTGATGTCAGCGTCTACCAGGGAGAGGAGGCCCGCGAGGATAAACGTTCCGATGGCTCCTGCGCCAATGAGTACGACACGATCGCCGGAGGACACCCGCGCGCGGCGAGCGGCGTGCAGCCCGACGGCGAGAGGCTGCGCGAGGCCAGCGACATCCAGTGGCATGCCGGCGGGGATCCGCACGAGGTTGCCCAGCGGGCAGCTGACGTATTCGGCCATGCCGCCGGCTATGTTGAGGCCCAGCGTGTAGTAGCGCTCGCACAGGTTGGTGCGGCCCTCGCGGCATCGCGCACACTCACCACACCACACTCCGGCCCCACTGGCCACCAGATCGCCGGCTACGAAACCGGTTCCTGGGTCGGTCTCGACGATCTCGCCGATGAACTCGTGGCCAATGATCATGGGGCCAGAGTGCGCGGTCACCGGGTGCGCGCGGTTCACCGGAAAGGTGAGCGGTCCGGTGCGCCATTCAGTGGCATCGGTGCCGCACATGCCGCTGCGAACGACTTTGAGAAGAGCTTCTCCCGGCTTGCGCACGGGCAAGTCGACGTGCTCGATGCGCACGTCTCCCGGGCCGTAGTAGACGGCAGCCACCATGGTGGGTGGCGTCGCTGTCTCCACTACGCCGACTCTCCGCGGCCAGCGCTCGTGTTGAGGTGCGATTGCGAGTTGCGCAGCAACGGCAACGGCCCACCGACGCTGTAGTAGCGCTGGCCGGCGACGAGAAGATCCTCGGCCGGAAACTTGGTGATTACCTCGCAGCCGTCAGCGGTGACGACAAGCTCCTCCTCGATGCGGGCGGCGCCGATGCCGTCCTTCGATGGCCAGTAGGTCTCGAGGGCGAACACCATGCCCTCCTTGATTACCTCAGGATGCTCGAGCGACACCAGCCGCGAGAAGATCGGCTTCTCCCAGATGGAGAGTCCGACCCCGTGGCCATACTGCAGCGCGAACGCGGCTTCTTCGTCTGGGAAGCCGAACTCTTGCGCCGTCGGCCACACCGAAACGATATCCGCAGTGGTCGCGCCTGGTCGCACCAGCGCGATTGCGCGGTCCATGTACTCCCGGGCGATCTTGTACGCGTCGTGTTGGGCGGTGCTCGCCGAACCCACCGCAAAGGTGCGGTAATAGCACGTGCGGTACCCCTGGTAGCTGTGCAGAATGTCGAAGAACGCCGGGTCGCCCGGGCGGATGAGACGGTCGGAGTAGACGTGCGGATGCGGCGAGCAGCGCTCACCCGAGATAGCGTTGACACCCTCTACGTACTCGGAGCCCAGGTCATAGAGCACTTTCGACACGAGACCGACTGCCTCGTTCTCGCGCACGCCGGGGCGGAGGAATTCGTAGAGCGACTCGTACGCGGCATCCACCATGGATGCCGCCTGGCTCAGCAGCGCGATCTCGTCACCCGTCTTGACCGCGCGGGCGGCGAGGAACACCTGCTGCCCGTCGACAACCCGGATCCCCTCCTGCTGCAGGGCGAACAAAATGGGCAGTTCGATCAGGTCTACACCAAGCGGCTCGTTCTGCAGGCCGAACTTTTCCAACTCGCGCTTGATTTTCTTCGCGACGCCCTCGGCGATGCCGGCATCGGGGTTGAACGCACCGCGCAGCGTCGAGATGCCAGCGCGCGCGCCGGACTCCGCCCGCGGACGCACCGCCCCGTGGTGGGGTGCGTGCGGGTCAGCGTCGGCCTCGGCCGTTGTGGTCGACAGCCACGGGTTATACAGGTGGTGGTGCTTGGCTGCCGAGCCGAAGTCCCAGACAATGGGATCGCTGTTGCGGGTGAGCAGGGAGAAACGGATGAGCTTGTCCATCGCCCAGGTGCCGATGTGGGTGGCCGACATGTAGCGGATATTCGCAAAGTCGAAGGCGAGGACGGCGCCGAGGTCGGAGGCCACCAACTCGGCCTTGAGCTTCGCCAGACGCTCCTCGCGCAGTCGGTCGAACCGGATGCGCTCCTCCCAGTCGACAGCGTTCGTGCCGTATGTAGCGGTAGTCATTGTGCAGTAAATCCCTTCGGCTCTGATTCGGTCGTTGTCAGGTCAATCAGACGAGGATCATGCCGCCTTCGATCGGAATGACCTGGCCGGTGATGTAGTCGGAGTCGGATGACGCGAGGAAGATTGCCGTTGGTGCGATGTCCTCTGGCTGCGCAGCACGGCCAAGCAGAATGCCCGCAGCCATCGAGTCGAAGCCGGAGTCGCCTTCGCCCATCTTCTCCAGGTCGGCGTCGAGCTTCGTCCAGAGGGGTGTCGCAACGACGCCCGGGGCGAAGGCGTTGACGGTGATCTGGTGCGCGGCGAGGGAGCGGGCGGCCGCCTGCGTGAGCGAGATGACCGCTGCCTTTGCTGCGCTGTACGGCGCGAAGCTCGCGAAGCCCTGGCGCCCGGCAATCGATGCAGTGTTGACGACCTTGCCGCCGTCGCCTTGCGCGATGTACTGCTTCGCTGCCTCCTGGGTGCCGATCAGCACACTGAGCGCATTGACCTTCATGAGCAGCTCGAAGTTGGTCTCGGTGATCTCGAGAAACTTCATGGGGGCGTTCATTCCCGCATTGTTGAAGTAGACGTCGAGACGGCCGTAGGTGGCGACCGCGTGGGCGATACCCCTCGCGACGGCCGCGCGGTCGGTGACGTCGACTTCGACGGCGCTGGCCGAACCGCCCTTGGCTACGATCGCGTCAACGATTTCTTGGGCACCCGTGAGGTTCAGGTCGGCGAGCACCACGTTAGCGCCCTCTGCGGCGAGCCCGTGGCCGATTCCCGCTCCGATTCCAGAGGCACCACCCGTCACGATGATGGTCTTGCCGGTGAGTCGATCGCCCATTATCCGCTACTCCTTTGTAGTGCTGGAGACCCGGCGAGCCGGTTCGAAGTCTGCCATCGGTTAACTTTATGTGTAGTGCCACTGTACAGTCTGTGCACGATGATTCAAACTATTGATGTCGCGCTTGTCAATAGCAGGCTCGTACATGGTTCCGCCGGCATTTACGCCACGGAGCAGGTGAATCGGGCGAAGATTGACGGGCGGGACCTGCCATCGCGACGTCGCGATGGCACACAACGAAGGAGTTCAAATGGCTTTCCAGTTAACCGGCATTCACCACATTGGCCTCACTGTGCGCGACATAAATCGCTCATTCGAGTGGTATACGAAAATGTTCGACCTCTTCCCCGGCCCGGTGAACCATGGCTCCGGGCAAAAGCTTTCCGAAGCTCTGCAGGTGAAGGATGTCGAACTCTCATTCTCGATGGTCTCCATCGGAGGCACACGCATTGAGTTCCTCCAGTACCACAACCCGGTGGGCAAGGACTTCGATCGCACTAACGGCGACGTTGGCTCCACCCACATCTGCATCCAGGTGACGAACATGGATGCAGCGTACGCAGAGCTGCAGGCGAAGGGTGCCGTGTTCAACGCGCCGCCCATCACTCTGACAGACGGCGACCTGGCCGGCTCGAAGTGGGCATACTTCCGCGATCCCGATGGGATCCAGCTGGAAATTTGGGAATCGCCCGCCGCCTGAACGCACAGGCAATGTTCACTACAGCTTCACAGAATGGAGTCCCATGGCCATCGCGACGATCAACCCGACAACCGGAGTCACCGAGCGGGAGTTTGAGCCGCACAGTCCCGAACAGATCGAAGGCGCGCTCGCGGCGGCCGGGGCAGCTGTGGTGCTTCTGCGCGCCACCTCGTTCGCCCAGCGCAGCGCCTGGATGAACGCTGCTGCTGGCATCCTTGAGGCAGAGGTCGAGCAAGTCGCGCGCATGCTCACCACAGAGATGGGCAAAACGCTTGCCTCCGCACGCGCCGAAGTTCTCAAGTGCGCCAAGGGAATGCGGTTTTACGCCGAGAACGCCGAGCGATTCCTCGCCGACGAGCCGATCGCCGACCCTTCGGCGGTCGGCGCATCGCGCGCGTACGCGTGCTACCAGCCGCTCGGCGTCGTGCTCGCGGTGATGCCGTGGAACTATCCGCTCTGGCAGGCCGTTCGGTTCGCGGCCCCTGCCCTCATGGCTGGCAATGTAGGTCTACTCAAACACGCATCCAATGTGCCGCAGTCAGCGCTCTACCTCGGCGAGCTGTTCGGCCGAGGCGGCTTTCCGGCCGGGGCATTCGCGACCATACTCATCGGGTCGTCCGGGGTGGCTGCGATCATCGCGGACCGACGAGTGAAGGCAGTGACCCTTACGGGCTCCGAGCCCGCCGGTCGATCCGTGGCGAGCATCGCGGGACAAAACATCAAGAAGGCAGTTCTGGAGCTCGGCGGATCGGACCCGTTCATCGTCATGCCGAGCGCGGACGTTCGCTCGGCGGCCGCGATGGCGACGACGGCGCGCACGGCTAACGGTGGCCAGTCCTGCATAGCCGCGAAGCGATTCATCGTGCACGCGGATGTCTATGACGAGTTCACCAAACTGTTCGTGTTGGCAATGGGCCGACTGACTGTCGGCGACCCCATGGTCGAGACAACGGATGTTGGCCCGCTCGCGACCCAGGCGGGCCGCGACGAGATCGCCTGCCTCGTCGACGACGCGCTCGCGAACGGCGCAGTCGCGCTCGTCGGCGGCAGCACCCCAGGGGGACCCGGCTGGTTCTACCCGCCCACCGTACTCGGCGGTATTACCGAGTCGATGCGCCTGCACCTGGAAGAAGCATTCGGTCCCGTCGCCACGCTGTACAGAGTCGAGTCGATCGACGAGGCAATCGAGATCGCTAACGTCACGAACTTTGGCTTGAGCTCGAGCGTCTGGACGACGGATGACGCTGAGCAAGAGCAGTTCAGTGCAGAGCTTGACGCTGGGGCAGTCTTCATCAATGGCATGACCATTTCATATCCGGAACTGCCGTTCGGCGGCATCAAGGACTCTGGATACGGACGCGAACTAGCCGCCGCCGGTATCCGTGAATTCTGTAACCTCAAGACGATCTGGAAGGCATAATCATGACCGAACTTGGCTTTATCGGCCTCGGAGCAATGGGTGCGACCATGGCGAGGCGGCTCATCGACTCCGGGCACAGTGTGCACCTGTGGAACCGCTCCCCTGGCGCGGTCGATACCCTCGTCGCTGCGGGTGGGGTTAAGGCCGCGAGCGCCGCAGACGCGTTCGCGACCGGCATCGTGTTCTCCATGCTGCCGAACGATGCGGCGGCCGAGGGCGTTTTCACCGCCGCACTGCTCGAGGGGGCTCTCGCCGGCACCGTGCACGTCAACTTCTCGACCCTGAGCGTCGCAGCCACTGATCGGCTCGAGGCCGTGCACGATGCCGCGGGCGTTCGCTATGTGGCTGCACCCGTGCTCGGCAGACCGAACGTCGCCGAGGCCGGACAACTCAACATCGTCGCGGGCGGACCTTTCGGCGCGATCGACGATGTGCAGCCCCTGCTTGACGTGCTCGGCAAGCGGACGTGGCGCGTCGGCGAGCGTCCGAGCTCGGCCAGCCTGGTCAAGATCGGGGTCAACTACAACCTCGTGCACACCATCCAGGCCCTGGCCGAGTCGATCACGCTCATGGAACATGGCGGGGTCGACGGGTCGACCTTCGTCGACATCCTCACCGACACCGCGTACACCGGTAGTGCATACGCTGGCTACGGCCGGATGATCGCGCGGCGCGAATATCCACCGCTGTTCACCGTTGCGCTAGGCCTCAAAGACCTATCGCTCGCCGAGCAGGCGGCCGCGGCATCCGGTGTCACGCTGCCGACGGCGTCTGTGTTGCACGACCTGCTCGATCGTGCCCTCGCCGACCCGGCACTCGCGGGCTCGGACTGGTCGGCAGTGGCGGAAGTCACGCGCGGTCTCGCGAAGCCCGCCCGCTGAAGCGGCAGGCACCTGGCAAACCCCGTCGCGGGCGGGCGCACGACTCAGTCGAGAAGCAAGATGATGCCGCAGGCGGGCATGGAGTTTGGCTGCATCCTCGAGGAGGGCGGCTCCTTCTCGTCCCGGTCAGAACGGCCGCACCTCTAGATCAACAACTTCGACAAGCCCGCGCGCGGCGTCTGGTTTGTCATCGGACGACGGGAGTCAGCCGCCCGAAGCCCACATGACGTTGAGATGGGGCTGTTCTTCGGCGACGTCGCAACCACTCCCTGACGCTCGAGCGGCTCCCTCGGGGGAAGTGGTCAGAGTTCGTAGTCGACGACGGCGCGGGAAGGGCCGGTGACCGAGGCAATGAATCCGGCCGCCTCGATGTGGGCCGGATGCGCCTGGTAACCCTCGAGGGCCGAGTTGTCGTCATGCTCCGATACGAGCACGGCATCCTGGTGACTCGCGATGAGGCCGAGGTCGGGTTCGAAAACGACCGAACGCAGCCCGGGCACGACGCCGACCAGTGCCTGAAGGCGCTCGCGTACGGCGACGATGTCGGCCTCGCGATGCTGCGCGTCGTCCGAGGTGAGGGTGAACATGACGATGTGACGGATCAACTGTGTCTCCTTTGACAGGCTCTTGCGGTTCAATAGTGTTCAGTCTAGATAAACACGAAGTGATCGGTGTCCACTGAGCCGGGAACCCACAACTTGCCGGCCATGCTCGAGCTTGCTGCGCAGCCCGCGGGCCTGAGTCCCCGGGGAACTAGACGGGTACGGCACCCAGCGCCTCGATGAGGAGGCTCGCGTTCTCCGGCCGGGGCTCGAGTTCGCCGGATTCCACGAGTTCGGCAATGCGCAGGATCGCCTCGTTGACGGGGGCCGTCGTTCCGAGTTTCTCCTGCTGCGCGACGATGTAACCGCTGAAGGCGTCGAGCTCGCCGCGGCGGCCCTTGTCCCAGTCCTGCAGCACCGCGACCCGCGTGTCAGGCAGGGAGTACGAGGCGAGCACCGCGTCGAGCAAGTCGAGGGCGTACTGGTCGTTGTCCGGAACGTCGTCCTGCGTCTTACCGAAGATGGGGACCATCGTGATGCCGAGGTCAATCGCGGTGCGGTAGGCCTCGCGGGACGCCTCATCCATGACCGCGCGCACGCCCTCGATGCCGACAGCGGTGAGCAGCGGCACGTTGAGGATCGCCGAGGGCAGCATTTCGGGGATGTTGGCGAGAAGTTTCATCCACTTCGACGAGCGGATGTCGTCAGAGATCGAGATGGCCCCGGCATGGCCAAGCGCCTCGGCGACGTTCTCGAGCGCCGCAGTGCGAGTGCCGTCAAGAGTGCCGACGGTGAGCCACGTGCCGGCGGGCGGCACCTGGCGAACGACAACGCCGGGCGTGAACATGTTCGCGGCGATACCGAGCACGGCCCCTATCGTGCGCTGCGCGCCCACGATGTCGGCGACGTCGTCGATGGTCATTCCGTTTTGAAGCCCGACGACGACGGATGTCTCGTGCAGGAGGGGCTTGATGAGTTCGGTGACCCAGCGGGTGTCATAGGTCTTGACCGAGA
>JAYTEZ010000110.1:0-4802 GCA_043734805.1 Microbacteriaceae bacterium | reverse complement strand
CTCGACGTGATGAACTCGGTCAACCCCAAGCAGCCGGGTCTCAACCCGCAGCCCTGGGTAGGAATTCAGTACGTGACGATTCCCGAGTTCCAGGACGTGGGCAACCAGGTCGCCCAGCTGGTCGCCGATGCGATTGCGGGTCGGACGACAGTGAAGGAAGCTCTCGATAAGGGCCAGCTCATTGCGCAGGCCGCGGGTGATAAGCAGAAAAAGTAGCATCGCACTGCGATGGTGAGGCAAGGGGCTGGACGGGGCAACCGTCCGGCCCCGAGCTTCACCTCAACGACGAGGAAAGAACAATGACAACGACAGTCGAAATCTCCAGCCCAGCGCAGGCTCACCGAATAAAACAGACCCAAATCGCCCAGCGCACGAAGGGCCGCCAGGCTCGCGCGCTCGTGCTTCCGGCCCTGATCTTCTCCGTGATCGTCACCCAGGTTCCATTTCTCGTCACGATCTACTTCTCGCTGCTGAACTGGAACCAGCTGCGGCCGAGCGAAATTCAGTTCGCCTGGTTCAAGAATTATGCGGTGGTTTTCACCGGTCCGGACTTTTTGCCATCGCTGATGGCTACCGTGATTATCACGGGCTCAGCCGTCATCCTTTCTCTCCTTCTCGGCCTGTTTTTTGCAGTATTGCTCGACCGCAAATTTGTCGGTCGGGGTCTCGCCCGCACGCTCATGATCACCCCGTTTCTCGTGATGCCCGCGGCCGCCGCGCTCATTTGGAAGTGGTCACTGCTCGACGTCAACGTCGGAATGATCAACTGGGCACTGCACCTGTTCGACCTTCCCGCGATCGCCTGGAACACCGACCTGCCCGTCGTCACCATCATCATGATGCTCACCTGGCAGTACACCCCGTTCATGATGCTCATCCTGCTCGCCGGCTTGCAGAGCCAGAGTCGCGAAGTCCTCGAGGCCGCTTCGGTCGACGGTGCGGGCCCGTGGCGCACATTTCAGTGGATGACCCTGCCGCATCTGCGCCAATACATCGAGATCGCGACCCTGTTGGGATCCATCATGCTGCTCCAGGCATTTGACCCCATCGCCATTATGACGAAGGGCACCGGAGGCACCAAGACGCTTTCTTACCTGCTGTATGAGCGGGCGTTCATCGGTCTCGACGTCGGTCAGGCTGCTGCTTTCGGCGTGGTGACAGTTGTCGTCACGATCGGGGTGGCGAGCATCGCCCTGCGCACGCTGTTCAAGGTATTCATCAACGGAGGAGAGCGCTGATGCGCAAATTACGTGGAACGCTAATCACCGCGATGACCTGGGTTCTTGTCGCGCTCTTCTTCTTTCCGATCGGCTGGATGGTCTTCACGAGTTTCAAAACGGAGGGGGACGCCGCGTCAATCCCACCGAAATTCATCGCGAACCTGAGCTTCGACCAGTACGCCATTGTGTTCGATCGTGGGATGGGATCGTATCTCCTCAACTCGCTCACCGCGAGCGTCGGCTCCACGCTGTTGGTCTTGCTCCTGGCGATTCCCGCGGCGTACGCGCTCAGCATCCGGCCGATTAAAAAGGTTAAGGATGTGCTGTTCTTCTTCATTTCCACACGCTTCCTGCCCGCGGCGGCGTCGATTCTGCCGGTCTTCTTCATCCTGAAGACACTCGGAGTCCTCGACAACATCACGGCGCTCGGACTGCTTTATGCGGCCATGAACCTGCCGATCGCCGTCTGGATGATGAGGTCCTTTTTCAACGAAGTTCCGCTGGAAATCGTCGAGGCTGCCCAGATCGATGGAGCGAACCTGCGCACCGAACTGACGAGGGTGGTACTGCCGATTCTGCTCCCCGGTATCGCGGCGGTCGCGCTCATCTGTTTCATATTTTCGTGGAACGAGTATTTCCTGGCGACGTTGCTGACGACCTTCTCGGCGCGAACGACTCCGCCCTTCCTTGCGAGTTTTGTGGACGGTCGTGGGCAGTTCCTCGCCGTGTTGTCCGCCGCGTCTACGCTCGCTGTGCTGCCGGTGATCATCGCAGGGTGGGTTGCGCAAAAGCAGCTTGTGCGCGGACTCGCTATGGGCGCGGTTAAGTAATTCCTTCACCAACCGATCGCCACGGGAAGCAAACACAACCATGACACGACTCAGCGCTACAACTCTGTCGCAGCTCGACCCGACCGTGGGCCGCCCCGGCTACGATCGTGCGTTGCTCACAGCGGGCATCGTTCACATCGGAGTGGGCGGCTTCCACCGCGCCCACCAGGCGGTAGCGATCGACCGGTTGATGACGGCGGGGCTCGCCCGGGACTGGGCGATTTGCGGGGTCGGTTTGCTCGAGGCAGACCGACGAATGAAGCAGGTTTTTGACGAGCAGGATTGCCTCTACACGGTCGTCCTCAAGCACGCGGACGGTCGCCGCGAACCCACTGTCGTCGGTAGCATCATCGAGTATCTCTTCGCCCCCGACGACCCGGAGGCCGTTATCGAGAAGATGGCGAGCCCAGGCATCCGGATCGTGTCGCTCACGATTACCGAAGGCGGTTACAACTTTGACCGGGTTACCGGCGAATTCGACCCGACAAATCCCGGTGTCGCCGACGACCTTCGCGATGGTGCAGTACCGGTCACCGCGTTTGGGTTCGTTACCGAGGCGTTGCGCCGTCGCCGCGATCGCGGGCAACCACCGTTCACCGTGCAGTCCTGCGACAACATCCAATCCAACGGCGACGTGGCACAGCGCATGTTCACCGCCTACGCGCGACTGAAGGATCCCGAACTCGGCGAATGGATCGAAGCCAACGTCCATTTCCCGAACGCGATGGTCGACCGGATCACGCCAGTGACGTCTCCGGACGACATCGCCGAGACAGCCGACTTGATCGGTCTCGACGACGCCTGGCCCGTCGTCTGCGAACCCTTCTTCCAATGGGTCATCGAGGACGACTTCGGTCTGGGCCGGCCCCCTTTCGAAGAGGCTGGCGCGCAACTCGTCGACGACGTCGAACCGTACGAGTACATGAAGCTTCGTCTGCTCAACTCGAGCCACCAGGGCCTCTGCTACTTCGGGTACCTCAGCGGATATCGATTTGCCCACGAGGCGATGCAGGATCCCGCGATCTCCGCGTTCATCACCAGGTATATGGACCGGGAAGCGACGCCAACTCTTCGGCCGGTCCCCGGCATCGATCTCGACGCCTACAAGGCGATGCTGATTGAGCGTTTCTCCAATCCCGAGGTGCGCGATACCCTCGCGCGGCTCTGTGCCGAATCATCCGACCGCATTCCCAAGTGGCTCGTGCCGGTGATCCGTGACCAACTCGCGGGCGGAGGCGAAATTGACTGCTCGGCCGCCATCGTCGCCAGTTGGGCACGTTACGACGAGGGTATCGACGAGCAGGGCGAACCGATCATTGTGGTCGACGCGCTCCGCGACGAACTCATGGCGATCGCTGGCGTTCAGCGGCGAAACCCGCTCGCGTTCATCGAGAACCGACTACTCTTTGGTGATCTCGCCGATGACGAGCGATTCGCCGCCGCGTACCTCGCCGCGCTGACTTCGCTGTTCGAGAGAGGCGCGCACGCTACCGTGAGCTCGTTTTCGTTTACGTCCGACCCGACCGAACAATCGACCTCAGCTCACGAAAGGACAGCGCGATGACCAACCCAAGTGCCGTTCTCTACGGACCGAACGACCTCAGAATCGAAGATCGGCCGGTGCCGGTGCCCGGTCCCGGCCAGGTGCTCATTGAGGTGGGGGCGGTGGGGATCTGCGGTTCAGACGTGCACTACTACGACCATGGGCGTATCGGTCACTTCATCGTTGAAACCCCGATGATCATTGGGCATGAGTCGGCCGGCACGATTGTGGGTGTCGGGGATGGGGTCGACGGGTCTCGCGTTGGCCAGCAGGTTGCGATTGAGCCTGGTGTGCCCGACCGCACCTGCGAGCAGTGTCTGGCTGGCCGCTACAACCTGTGTCCCAACGTGGTGTTCTTCGCGACGCCACCCGTGGATGGTTCGATCAGTCGCTTTGTCGTGATCGACCAGTTCTTCGCTCATCACGCCCCCGCCCCGCTCACCGTCGAGCAGGCGGCGATGGCCGAACCCGTGTCGGTCGGAGTGTGGGCAGCGCGCAAGGCACAGGTGCGACCAGGGGACCGGGTGCTCGTAACAGGGGCGGGCCCCATTGGCCTCTTTGCCGCGCAGGTTGCTCGTGCTTTTGGTGCGCGGGCGGTAACCGTAACTGACATCAGCGAGTTCCGCCTCGGGGTCGCGCGTGAGCTCGGATTCACGGCAATGAACGCGCTGGAGCAACTTAGAACCGAGTTCGACGTACTCCTCGAGTGCTCTGGTGCTCCCTCGGCTCTCCACAGCGGAATGCGGGCACTCGCTCCGGCCGCTCGCGTCGTGCTCGTCGGCATGGGCGCTGACACGGTGAGCATCGACGTGACTCTCGTGCAGAGCAAGGAAATCACTATCTCGGGTATCTTCCGCTACGCCAACACTTACCCGCTGGCACTGGAACTCATTGCCTCCGGAGCGGTCGACACTGACCGAATTGTGACCCACCACTTCGGCCTCGCGCAGACCGAGCTGGCGCTGACGCTGGCTCGCCGGGAGCAAAATTCACTCAAAGCGATCGTGTTGCCCGCTGAGTAGCTCCGCCATCATCGAAGGACAAATCATGAATCGGATCCTGACCCGCGCCATAAACCTCCTGGAAGGGTGCTGACATGACCTTCGTCGCCGGCGTTGACTCGTCGACGCAGAGCTGTAAAGTCGTCATCCGGAATCTTGAGACGGGGGCGGTGGTTCGCCAGGGGCGTGCCGAGCATCCGGCTGGCAC
>JAYTEZ010000109.1:0-2638 GCA_043734805.1 Microbacteriaceae bacterium | reverse complement strand
ATCAGCGAACGGCCTTGTGAGAAGTGATCACCCCGGTGTTAAACCCGAGCAGATGGAGTCCGCCGTGGAAGCGCGCGTGCTCGATCTTGATGCAGCGGTCCATGACGACCGTGAGGCCTTTGCTCTCGCCGTAGATCGCGGCTTCCTGGTTCCAGATTCCGAGCTGCATCCAGATGGTCGTGGCGCCGACGCTGAGAACGTCCTCGATGACGGAGGGAATGTCACTGCTCTTGCGGAAGACATCGACGATATCGGGAACTTCCGGCAGGGATGCCAGGTCGGGGTACGCCTTCTGGCCGAGAATCGTGTCGGCGTTGGGGTTCACGAAGTACACCCGGTAGTCGCTCGACTGCAGCAGGTAGGTGCCGACGAAGTAACTCGAGCGTGCGGCGTTGGGGGACGCCCCGACGATCGCGATCGACTTCGCCGCGCGCAGGATGGCTAGTCGCTGCCTGGCGGAGGGCCCGACCCAGGTGCGCTCTGACTTCAGCAGCTTCGCGAGCGGCGAATCCGCCGGAAGCTCGCAGCTGAGGCCGTTGGCGAGTTGGGAGATTACCGTCTCGGTGGAACCCATTACTTACCCTCCACAGCTTTCGTTAACGCCTGGTCGAGGTCATAAACAATGTCCTCGGGGTCTTCTATTCCGACGCTGATGCGAACGAGGCCGGGAAGAACGCCGGCGTCGATCAGCTGCTGCTCACTGAGCTGCGCATGAGTCGTGGATGCCGGATGGATCACGAGGGTCTTCGCGTCACCGATGTTGGCGAGGTGACTGGCCAGGTCAACCGACTCGATGAACCGCTGGCCGACCTCGCGGCCTCCCCGCACGCCGAAGCTGAACACGGCGCCGGCGCCCTTCGGCAGGTACTTCTTTGCCCGATCGAAGTGCGGATGGCTCGGCAGCCCCGCCCAGTTGACGAACTCGATGCGCGGGTCGGCTTCGAGCCATTCCGCGACGATGCGCGCGTTGTCGACGTGCGCCTGCAGACGGAACGGAAGCGTCTCGACCCCCTGAGCGAGCAGCCAGGCAGAGTGCGGCGAGAGCGCGGGGCCGATGTCGCGCAGCTGCTCGGCGCGGAGGCGCGTGAGGAAGGCGTATTCGCCGAAGTTGCCGTGCCAGTTGAGTCCGCCGTACGAGGGGACCGGCTGGTCGAACAGGGGAAAGTGCTCGTTCGCCCAGTGGAAGCGGCCGGACTCGACGACGACGCCTCCGAGGGTCGTGCCGTGGCCGCCGAGAAACTTGGTGGCCGAATGGATGACGACATCGGCGCCCCACTCGATCGGGCGATTGAGGTAGGGCGTCGCGATGGTCGAGTCGATGATGAGCGGGATGTGGTGCGCGTGGGCGACATCCGCGAGCCCCTCGAGGTCGGCGATCTCACCCGACGGGTTTGCGATGATCTCGGCGAAGACGAGCTTCGTCTTGTCGGTGATCGCGCTCGCGTAGTCGGCCGGATCCGTGCCCTGCACGAAGGTCGTCTCGACGCCGAAGCGGCGCAGCGTCACATCGAGCTGGGTGATCGACCCGCCATACAGGCTCGCGGAGGCGACGATATGGTCGCCGGCTCCGGCGAGCGACGCGAAGGTAATGAACTGCGCGCTCAGTCCGCTGGCCGTCGCGACCGCGCCGAGCCCGCCTTCGAGGCTCGCCACCCGCTCCTCGAAAGAGGCGACGGTCGGGTTGCTGAGGCGCGAGTAGATGTTGCCGTACTTCTGGAGGGCGAAACGGGCCGCGGCATCCGCGGTGTCATCGAAGACGAACGCGGATGTCTGGTAGATGGGGAGCGCGCGGGCACCCGTCACCGCATCCGGAATGTTGCCCGCGTGAATTGCGCGGGTACGGAAACCCCACTCTTTGTCGATTCTGCCGCGATCTGCCATGGGTTAACGCTACCGGAGAGTGCGGGCAACCTCAGCCGAGGCCCCAGCGCCGGGCAAGGTCGGGAAGTGCGCGACGGACGGAGTAATCAACGGAGTGCCAATCGTGCGCACTCGGAGAATCGAACGAAATCACCGTCATGCCGGCGCTACGAGCGTCGGACGCCAGTTGCGTCGCCGCTGGGCCGTAACGGGCGTCCTGTGAACCGACCGTAAAGATAGCGAGCGTGTCGCTGTAGGGTGCGTTGGCCTTCAAGATCGAGGACGGTTTAGCGCGGTCGTAGGCTGCCGTCGAACCGCCGAATGCGTCACGAATGGTGGCCTGGACGGATCCCCGCTTGGGAGCGATCTCACCGGAAATGTCGAGAATGCTGCCAAACAATCGAGGGTAGGCGGCGCCGAGTTGGATCGCGCAGGTCCCTCCCTGCGAAAATCCCCCGATTGCCCACTCGGTGCGATCGGGCGCCACGTTGAGGTTCTGAGAAATCCACGCCGGAACATCCACCGTGAGGTAGGTCGCGGCGTTCCCGAGCGGCGAATCCAAACACATCGGGTTCTGGTCCGACTGCCCTAAGTGGTCGGGCACAACGACGATGGGCGCCAGCCCGTTGTGTGCACGGGAGTAGTCGTCGAGGACCGTGCCGAGTTGGCCGGACGAGAACAGGTTGACTGGTCCACCCGGCTGTCCCGACAACATGACCAGAACGGGCAGCGGCGGGGGGTGGGCGACGTAGGCCGCGGGAGGCAGATAGACAAGCGC
>JAYTEZ010000108.1:0-3193 GCA_043734805.1 Microbacteriaceae bacterium | reverse complement strand
GTGCAGGATGGCGTGCTCGACACCACCGACATATTGGTCGACGGGTGCCCATTTATCCGCCTCGCGCGGGTCGAACGGTTGCGTGTCATCGTTCGGATTCATGAACCGCAGGAAGTACCACGAGCTGTCGACGAAGGTATCCATCGTGTCGGGGTCACGCCTCGCCGGAGTGCCATCCGGTGCGGTCACATTGACCCAGGCATCTGCCGCACCGAGCGGTGAAACGCCCTTCGGTTGAAGGTCGAGCCCCTCGCTGGACGGGAGCACCACGGGCAACTGATCCTCCGGAACCGGGATGAGCTCGCCGTTCTGGCCGTGCAGGATGGGGATGGGCGTTCCCCAAAAACGCTGCCGCGAGATCAGCCAGTCGCGCAGCCGATAATTCTTCGACGAACGACCGGTGCCTGCGGCTTCGAGCTGCTCGATAATCCGCTTGATCGCGTTCGACTTACTCAGTCCGTTGAGCGGACCCGAGTTGATCATCCGGCCCTCGCCGGTCAGAGCGACGCCGGTGTGCGCCGGATCGAGCGGCGGCAGGTCATCGGGCAGTTCAGCGTCTCCGGTGCTCGAACTCGCCGAGATGATCGGTATCGCGCCGGTCACGGGCGCGTTGGTGTCGAGCACAACTCGAACCGGCAGTCCGAACTTGCGGGCGAAATCAAGGTCGCGTTGATCGTGCGCTGGCACCGCCATGACCGCGCCGTGCCCATAGTCGGCGAGCACATAGTCCGCCGCCCAGATCGCCAGACGCTCGCCGTTTACCGGATTCCGTGCGTAACGGCCGAGGAAGACACCGGTCTTCTCGCGGCTGGCATCCTGGCGCTCGATTTCGGAAATCTTCTGCACCTGGGTTAGGTACTTGGCGAACGGCTCCTTCAGCTCATCCGGGGCACCGCTAATCAGCTCCGCCGCGAGGTCGGAATCGGGAGCAACCACCATGAATGTTGCGCCGTAGAGGGTGTCAGGTCGGGTCGTGAAGACGGTTACTTTCTCGGCTCGACCATCGATCGCGAAGTCGACATCCGCTCCGACCGAGCGGCCGATCCAGTTGCGCTGCATGGCGATCACCTTGGGCGGCCACGATCCCTCGAGCTGATTGAGGTCGTCGAGCAGGCGATCCGCGTAGTCGGTGATCTTGAAGTACCACTGGGTGAGCTTTTTCTTGATGACGACGGCGCCGGAGCGATCGGATGTCCCATCCGGAAGCACCTGCTCGTTCGCCAGCACTGTCTGGTCCACCGGGTCCCAGTTCACCCAGCTGTCTTTGCGATAGGCGAGCCCCTTCTCGTACATCTTGAGGAACAGCCACTGGTTCCACTTGTAGTACTCGGGGTCACTCGTGTGCAGTTCGCGGTCCCAGTCAAACGAAACCGCGTACCGCTTCATCGAAGTCTTCTGATGCTCGATGTTGGCGTAGGTCCACTCGCGCGGGTCGATTCCGCGTTTAATCGCCGCGTTCTCTGCTGGCAGGCCGAACGAGTCCCAGCCGATGGGGTGCAGCACGTTAAACCCCTGCTGCCGCCAGTAGCGCGCCACGATGTCCCCGAGCGCAAAGGCCTCGGCGTGCCCCATGTGCAGGTCGCCCGATGGGTACGGGAACATGTCGAGGATGTACTTGCGCGGCCGTTTGTCCTCCGGTCCGTTGGTACGGAACGGCTGGAGTTCGTTCCAGCGGGGGAGCCACTTCTCTTGCAGCCGGGCAGGGTCGTAGCGCGGGCCCTGCTCGGCATCGGTGCGATGGTCGTGTGCCACGGAAGTCTCAATTCATCAACGGAAGGCGGCCGGATGAAGGCACGGCCAGTTTCCAAGGTTACCGAACCTGGCTCTTCCCAGATCTCGCCGGCATCGAATCGCCATCTTTTTCGACGCTTCTCAGGTGCGGAGCACCTCGAGCAGCGCGGCCGCCTTGAGCCGAACCTCCTCGAGCTCCTCCTCCGGAACGGACAGCGCGGTGATGCCGCCACCACTACCGATCGTTGCGCCGTCCGCGTCGAGCACGATACTCCGGATGACCATGGAGAGATCGATGCGATCGTCGAGCCCGAAATATCCGAACGCCCCCGAATACACGCCCCTCGCTCGGTTCTCGAGTCGATCGAGGATCGCAACGGCACTGTGTTTTGGAGCGCCCGTCATGGATCCCGCCGGAAAGCAGGCCGCGACCGCGTCCAGGCCGTCCAGCCCCCTGGCGAGTTGCCCACGCACCGTGCTCACCAGCTGGTGCACGTGGGCGTAGCTCTCCAGTGCCAAAAGGCTTGGCACGCTAACCGAACCAACCTCGCTCACCCGCCCGATGTCGTTGCGCATGAGATCCACGATCATGAGGTTCTCGGCACGTTCTTTTGCGCTCGACTCGAGCTCGATCGCGAGGAGAGCATCCTCATTGGGGCGAGCTCCGCGTCGGCGAGTTCCCTTGATCGGTTTCGATTCGATCGCACCTGTCGGTGAGACCGAGAGGAAAAGTTCTGGCGATGAACTGAGCAGCGAGAGCGCCCCGGCCCGGAACAACGCACCGTGATGACTCGGATTGGACGCGCGCAACCGCAGGTAGGTATCGAGCGGATCGGGCCGCGCGTTGACGCGGGCCTCGTTCGTGAGGCACAACTGGTAGGCATCCCCCGCCACTATCGCGGCCTGGCACTCGCGGATCAGGGCGAGATATTCCAGGTCGCTATAAGCCCAGGTCACGTCGGCCGCTCCTGCGGCGAGCCCCACCGCGCCGCGCGTTTCGCAACCGCGAGCGGGGTCAGCGCGGCGCGAATGGTAGCCGTCCGCACTGCCGGCCGCGTCGATTCGCCGTGACACGTCATCCCGCCACACCGCCAGGTCGCCGTCCCAGTGTGTACCAAGCGCCATGAGGCTCACGGAGTGGCGGCCATGGTCGAAGACGATTGCGCGATCGACGAACAGGAGTGAAGCATCCGGATAGCGGGAGAACTGCCCGGGCGTCGTGCCCATGGTCTGAGCCCGGAGCTCATACCCGAGCCAGCCAACCCAGCCAAGTCGGAATCCTTCACCGGGCTCGACAGTCGCCTCGGCAAGCTCGCCGCGAAGAAAGTCCAGAATCGTGCCTGGACTCGACCGGCCATCGACCGTCACGGAACCCGAAGCAACGGATGCGGTGACCGGGCGCGATCCGACCCCCAGGTAGCTCATGCCGCGCTCGGCATGTACGCCAGAGTCCAACCAGACG
>JAYTEZ010000107.1:0-1582 GCA_043734805.1 Microbacteriaceae bacterium | reverse complement strand
TGGTGACGGTGGTGCGCGAATCAGCCGCAACGACCTGCGCGACCGGCGGCTGGCCGATCGGGGCGGTTGCATCAGCGTTACTTGCTGGCATCGGTCAGTCTCGCCACGATGCTCTTGGCGTCGCGCAGGTCATTCGCACTGATGGTTTCTTCGACAGTTTTGCGCGTATAGCTGGGAAGGTCGTCGAGCTTGATGCTGGTCTCCGAGTAGATGCTGTGCAGTGACACGGGTCCGATGTCCTGCTGTATTCCGCGGTAGATCGCGACGGTCTGCCCGTTAGCGCCCACGTAAAACAGGGACTGCGTCCAGCGGTAGCCGACGAGCAGTGCGATCACGATTGCCGCCGCGATGAGCACGACCCCGACGAGCCAGGCGATGCGTCGTTTGCGCGCCCTTCGGCGATCCTCGAGGATGAGCTCGTCGAGGTACTCATCCGATTCCGGCTCGAAGTGGCTGTCCTCATGCTGGCTGGACTTGAGCGGATGCAGCAGCAGAGTCGGTAGTCGAAGCGGGCGCCGACCGGTCTCACCCTCGAAGACGAGGGGAAGCGCCGCGGATCCGACTATCACCGACGGAACAGACGCCGAGTCCCCGGTCTCGTCGATGTCGACAATCACGACGGTCACGTTGTCGGGGGCACCCTGGTCGAGGCTGTCCTTCACGAGACGGTCGGCGGCATCCTTCACCGCTGGCAGTGTCGTGAGCGCGTGCTCGATCCTGTCGTCGGAGACGTAGCTCGAGAGCCCGTCTGAACACAGCAGCCAGCGATCCCCCGGCTGCGTGTCGAGCACGGTCGTATCGATCTCGGGTGCCGCATCCACGTCGCCGAGAACGCGCATGAGAACCGAGCGGCGCGGATGCACGGCCGCTTCTTCCCGGGTGATGCGCCCGCTGTCGACCAGGCGCTGCACGAAGGTGTGGTCGGCGGTGATCTGCTTGAGGTGCCCATCGCGCAGAAGGTAGATGCGAGAGTCGCCGATGTGCGCCAGGGCGAGCTGGTTGCCCGAGCGAAGGATCGCGCTGACCGTCGTTCCCATGCCGGTGAGTTCTGGATGCTCGAACACGGTTTCGGCGAGCAGCGTGTTGGCGGCGAGGAGTGCCGACTGCAGGGCGAACTCGGCGTCGTTCGCGGAAGCGAAGACTTTATCGGCCTCTATCATTCGCGTGAGCGCAATCGCGGAGGCGACGTCACCGCCAGCGTGGCCACCCATCCCGTCGGCGACGACGAAGAGCTGCGTTCCCGCGTAGCCGGAGTCCTGGTTGTTCGCGCGAATCTTTCCGACGTGCGAAACGGCCGCGCTCTTGCCCGATGTGGCCATTCGCCTACCGCCGAAGTTCGAAACTGGTTGTGCCGATCCTGACCGAAGTATTCAGCGGTACGGGGGTGGGGAGGGTGACCCGTATGCCGCCGAGGAACGTGCCGTTGGTTGAGTCTAGGTCCTGGATAACCCAGTCTTCGCCCCACCGCATGAGCCTCGCGTGATGGGTCGAAGTGTAGTCGTCACGAATGACGAGGCCGCTCTCGCTCGAGCGACCGATGGTCAGCGGTTCGTTTGGCAGGTCCAGTTCGAGACCCGATTTC
>JAYTEZ010000106.1:0-2966 GCA_043734805.1 Microbacteriaceae bacterium | reverse complement strand
AGCTGGTCGTACTTGGCGAACGGGTACGCGTAGTCGAATTTTTCCTCGTAGTAGGCAAAACCCTGGCGGGTCTTCTCGAAGATGTAGTCGGAGTCGAGAAACTGGCTGAGTGATTTTCGCACGAACAGTCCGAGCGGGATGACGCGGCCGTCGCGACTCGTGAGTTCGCTCTGCACGACCTCATAGGGCCCCGCGATGAGTGCGGTCACGTAGGAGGACAGGATCGGCGTCGGGCCGAACGCCCAGGTTGCGCTGTCGCCATCGACAACGGGCTTCGGGGTGGGGGAGTTGCTCACGAGCTGCCAGTTCGCGGGTGCGGTCACGGTGAACGCGAAGGTCGCCTTGAGGTCGGGCTGTTCGAAGACCGCGAAGACGCGGCGGGAATCCGGAACCTCGAACTGGCTGTAGAGGTAGACCTCGTTGTCGACGGGGTCGACGAAACGGTGAAGGCCCTCGCCCGAGTTCGTGTATTCGGCATCCGCCACGACCGTGAGCACGTTCTGCTCTGACAGACCATCGAGGCGGATGCGTACGCCGTCGTTCACCGCGGAGGGGTCGAGCTCGACGCCGTTGAGGGTCACCGAGTGCACCGTGCGCGTGATCGCATCAATGAACGTTGATGCCCCGGATGCGGCCGAAAAGGTCACGACGGTTGTGCTGGCGAAGATCTCGCTGCCGGTGCTGAGGTCGAGCGTCACGTCGTAACTCACGACCGAAATGAGCGACTTGCGCTCCTGGGCTTCGACGCGGGTGAGGTTCTCTCCTGGCACTTGTGGCTCCTTCGCTCAATGGATCGTGTCCAACGAAAGAGTCTAGTTGGCCTCGATCAGGGGGCCGGCTGGAGTTCTCTTTCCTGCGCTGTGACCGGCGCTGTGACCGGTGGTACGCAGTCCGCAATGGCGCTGACGAGCAGCGCTCGCAAGCGTGCGTCCGGGTCCTGCACGCAGGCATCGGCGATGCCGACCACCGCGGTGCGGATGATTGCTTCGGTCATGAGCGGAATGGAGCGAGGGGAGAGCGGTCCGGTTCGCGCAAGAAACTGCCGCGCCCAGGCGGCTGCGGCCGGAGCGAATCCCAGAGCGTCGCGGATCACTGCGCGGGTCGCGGCTGTGCGCTCGTCGGGGCGCTCGTCGGGCCACCCCTCGGTCCGCTCATGATTCCGCTCAGCGCTCCGCCCAGCGAGCAGTTCGTCGCAGCGCAGAAGACCCGCGGCCAGGGCTCGCTGGCGGCCTTCGCACGCGATGGGCAGCGCGCCGCTCGCCGCGCGGGCCGCGATCATGATCCCCGTGCGCGTGCCATCGCCGACCAGGCCGATGACGGACGGAATCAGCGTGACCAGCTGGCCGCGCGCGGCATCCGAGGTGCAGTCGTTCACCATCCTCGCCAGCGACGCCAGCGCCGGATCGGTGCAGGTCGGATGGTCGCTCCAGCGTTCGCCCGCGAGGTAGGAGGCGTACTCCATGAAGCAGCCACCGCGGCGGGGATTTCGGTGCTTACCAGGCGCGAGCACCGGCAGCAGTTCCGGAAGATCGAAAGTTGTTCGCGACATGATTGGCCTCCCACGACTTACACAATCCGTCAAGTAATTCTGCTCCCTCGGAGTTCGTGAATCCAGACCTCGCGCGGAATATCCCACGCAGTACAGGAGGAGCTAGCCGCGCCCGTGCGTGACCTGCCGCAGTATTCTGGGCGGATGGCCCGCACCGTCTTCGAGCGTTCCCAACCCGATGCACGCATCATCGAGCACTCGCTCGCGGATACCAGTCTTACGTCGTTCTGGCTGGATGACCTGGGCGCCCGGACGGCTTTTGCGCGATACAGCGGCACGGCGCGATTCGATCTCGTCGTGGTGGGAGCCGGGTACACGGGACTCTGGACGGCGCTCCAGGCAATCGAGCGGGATCCGTCACTGCGCGTAGCCGTGCTCGAGGGCAAAACGGTCGGCTGGGCGGCATCCGGGCGCAACGGCGGATTTTGCGAGTCGACGCTCACTCACGGAGAGACGAACGGCCAGAACAGGTTCCCCGAAGAACTCGAGCAGCTCGCCCGTCTCGGCGCGGAGAACCTCGACGAGATCGCGGCGACCGTCGCGCGACTCGGTCTCGATTGTGACTTTGAACGCACCGGGTCGCTCGCGGTCGCCACCGAGAACTACCAGCTGCAGGAGCTGAAAGACGCCCATGACGGTGACTCCGAGGTCTTTTTCGATGCCGCCAACATCCGCACGCTGGTGGATTCTCCGACCTACCTTGGCGGCCTCTGGAGCAAGCGAGCGACGGCCATGATTCACCCGGCGAAGCTCGCCGTTGAGCTTGCGTGCGCCTGTGCCGAGGCCGGGGTCGAGATCTTCGAACACTCTCCGGTGCGCGGCATCGACAGCGAGCTGCCGACCGGCCTCGTCACGATCACGACCGACGGCGGATTCGTGCACGCCGACAGGGTCGCGCTGGCCACGAACGCGTTCCCGTCGCTCCTCAAGCGCTACCGACTGCACACCGTGCCGGTCTACGATTACGTGCTCATGACCGAGCCGCTTTCGGATGCCCAGCTCGCGTCGATCGGCTGGGGCGGGCGCCAGGGTGTTGCCGACCTCGCCAACCAGTTCCACTACTACCGTCTGAGCGCCGACAATCGCATCCTCTGGGGTGGGTACGATGCGATCTACCACTACGGAGGTCGCATCCGGGCCTCGTACGAGGATCGACCGGAGACGTTCCGCAGACTGGCGAGCCACTTCTTCACGACGTTCCCGCAGCTTGAGGGTGTGCGCTTCGGTCACCGCTGGGCGGGAGTGATCGACACGAGCAGCCGGTTCTGCGCCTTCTATGGGCTCGCTCGCCAGGGCCGGGTTGCCTACGCGGCAGGGTTTACCGGACTCGGCGTCGCAGCGAGCCGGTTCGCCGCGAACGTCATGCTCGATCACCTCTCCGGTGAGAGCACGGAGCGCACCGAGCTGCGGATGGTGC
>JAYTEZ010000105.1:0-2469 GCA_043734805.1 Microbacteriaceae bacterium | reverse complement strand
TGCTGGAGCGCTATCCCCGCATCGATGTGCTCGCCAACAACGCGGGCGGCATCTTCGGTGACCGCACCGTCACCGAAGACGGGCACGAGCTCACCTTCCAGGTCAACCAGCTCGCCCCGTTCCTGCTGACCACCCTGCTGATGGATCGCCTCGCCGCCAGCCGGGCCCGCGTGATCAACACCTCGAGCGTGGCGAACCTCAGCGGCAGAATCGACATCAACGATCTCGACCTGGCGAAGGGGTTCACTCCCGGCAGGGCCTACGGCATCGCCAAGCTCGACAACATCCTCTTCACCAGTGAGCTCGCCCGTCGCTTCGGTGACCGGGGCATTACGACCCGCGTCGTTCCACCCGGGCGTGGTCGCCTCCAACTTCGCCATCGAATCGACCAGCCCCCTGCGTTGGGTGTATCGCGGCGTGCTCAGTCGCGCGCTGATCTCGCCGGAGAAGGGCGCCGATACCCTGGTCTGGCTCGCGACGACCACACTCGGCGACGACTGGGTGTCGGGGGAGTACTACATCAAACGCAAACCCGGTCGCACCAACCGGCAGGCGGATGACCCGCAGTTCGCGATCGCGCTGTGGGAGCGCAGCGCGGCGATGGTTGCGCCGCTGATCGAGTAGGGCGCTCTGCGCCACGGCCGATCACCCCCGGCGAGACGCACGCCATGCCACGATTGACCCCTGCCCAACGAACTCCTCTCCACCGACCCCGGCGTCCACGTGCGCGTTCGCGTTTCCCTCGCTCACAGTGATCCGTCAATCTGGCGACTGCTCGAACTCGATGCGGCCCTCGCCCTCGATCGGGTTCACGACGTGATCCAGATCGCCTTCGGGTGGGAGGACTGCCACCTGCACTCGTTCTCCTCGGTGAACCCCTACGGCGCTCGCCCGAAAAAGGGTGCCGTCGTCATCATCCCGCGGCGCTGGTTCACCCAAGATCTTCTCGACGACGGCCGGTGGCGCGCTTGGTGGCTATGGCGCCAATTTCCAACCAGACGGCGGTCGCGGCTGCCGCCATGGTCTCCGCACGCCGGACGCGTTTCATCTTGCAACGATCCAGCTCTCGCTGTGCGAGGAACTCTGGACAAACGACGGTCGCGTCGCCGGGGTGTCAGGCGGTATTGCTGTGGATGTCGCGGGCAGCTGAAGACTCCGTCACCAATCTCGCGGCGCAGTGTTCGGCGCACGCTTCGTACCGTAGGCGGTGTAGTCACCCCGCAGGTAGCGGTACTCGCGATCCAGTGACTTGCGCATGAACCGGATTACCAGGCGCACAAAGAGACTGGTGAAGAAGGCGGACACGACGAAGCCGACGATCACCAGAACGATCCAGAGAACCAGGGCGAGAATCCCCGCGCCGGCGATTGCGGGAAAGTAGTTGGGGTCCATGCCTCAAAACTAACAATGGATCAGGTGTCACGAAAGCACCCGTGCGGGGGTGAGGTACTCCTGTGAACTACCCGCAAGCCCCCGGTCCGAAGGTATTGCGGCAGCGCTGAGAATGTCCGGGCGCAGCATCACTGTCGACGCCGGAATTCGATGGGCGGCAGCGCGCTTCCGCGCCGAGGTGTGCGGAAAACATCGATCGAGCTCGGCGGAATGAACCAGGCAACTCCTCCCCGAACAGAAACCTCCCATCCGTTCGCATGGACCGCGTGGTGATCGGACGAACACAGGGGAATCGCATTCTTCAGGTTCGTCAACCCGCCGTCCCGCACGAACCAGTCGATGTGATGAAGTTCAGCCCACGCCGCCGGTCGGCCACATCCCGCGCAGCCGGAATACGCTTCACCGATGGCCAGGCGATGCTTCCTGTTGAACAGGCGTTGCTCCCGTCCCAGATCGAGCACTTCGCTCGGCCCGCACATCACGATCGGGATGATGCCGGCCTCTGCGGCCATCCGTCGTGCCGTTCCCGCCGAAATCGGCTGCTCGACGCCGTCAAGACCGGCTTCGCCGAGACCGGAGAGCAAAGCGTCGAGGGTCAGCCGCACGACGAGGGCGGGTTTCGGCAGCGGACTCACGGTGTCGGCACAATTCGAAACATGCCCGAACAGCGCCAGCAACGCATCCGACGCCATATTCGCGCGGGTGCGCGGGTCTCGCAACTCCTCGGCAAGGGTCGGTGGGCTGTCGAGAAGGTCCCGGATCGCATCCGCACCTCTCCCGTTCGTGCGGTCGCCGGTTTCGTTCCGCCCGACGGTGTGGAAGACGCTGTCGACGTACCCGTCGACGTAACCGCACACGGATGCGGCAGTGAGCGGGTCCATATCCCAGATCATTCGGTGCATGCCGTTCGCCAGTTCGGTGATCGACATTTTCCGTTGACGGACCAGTTCTTCCTCGCGGGGTTCGATGCCGTCGGTATCGAGACGGTCACGGCACTGGATCGCCAACCTGCGCACCAGGTCGGCCGGGGCGGTGCGAGCGAAGTCGACCGTCACCTCTTCCGCGTACGCGACATCG
>JAYTEZ010000104.1:0-9662 GCA_043734805.1 Microbacteriaceae bacterium | reverse complement strand
CGGTTCCGCGCCTCATAGTCGGCGTATTTGTCGTCATCGTCATCGTCGACATCCGTCAGCCAGCTCATCGAATCACAGCAGCCCGAGCGGATCGACGCGCGGCCCGCTCAGCCCGAGCGTCGGTCCGAGCCAGAGCTCTGGGAACTGGGGGAGCGTCTTGGCGGTCGTCGCGATATCGTCGATCTCGACCCCGGGCACTGCCAGACCGATGATCGCGCCGGCCGTGGCGATCCGATGGTCTTCGTAGCTGTGCCAGAGGCCACCGTGCAGAGCACGGGGGCGGATGATGAGGCCGTCCTCGGTCTCCGTGACGTCACCGCCGAGGGCGTTGATCTCCGTCGCGAGCGCCGCGAGCCGGTCGGTCTCATGACCGCGCAGGTGCCCGATTCCGCTGAGCACCGTCTCGCTGTCGGCGAGGGCTGCGAGCGCGGCGATCGTCGGCGCGAGCTCGCTGGCATTGTCGAGACGGATGCCACGCAGACTGCCCGTGCCGGTCACCGTCAGATCGCCGAGGCCGTCACCTGTCTCGACGAACACCACCTCGCCGCCCATGTCGCGCAGGATGGACGCCATCTCCGCCCCCACCTGGGTCGTCTCTTTGGGCCATCCGGTTACGGTCACTGAGCCACCGGCAACAAGCGCTGCGCCGAGGAACGGCCCGGCATTCGAGAGGTCCGGTTCGATCGCGACGTCGATGCCGGCTATGGGGCCGGCGGGAACGACCCAGACGCCCGGTTCGGGGTTTTCGACGACCACACCGCGTCGGGCGAGCGTCGCAATCGTCATCTCGATGTGGGCGAGGCTCGGAAGCGCTTCCCCGGTGTGCCGCAGAATGAGACCGTTCGTGAACCGTGCGCCGGCCAGCAGGAGGCCCGAGACGAACTGGCTCGAGGCCGAGGCGTCGACCTCGATTTCTCCGCCATCGACCGAGCCCGTTCCGTAGAGGCTGAATGGCAGCTTCCCCCGGCCGTCGTCGCTGACGTCGACACCGAGGGCCCGGAGCGAGTCGATCGTGGTGCGCATAGGCCGGTTACGCGCTGCGGTGTCGCCGTCGAAGGCGACCGGCCCGAGTGCAAGAGCTGCGACCGGCGGAAGGAAGCGCATGACCGTGCCGGCCAGCCCGCAGTCGATCGAGGTGCCGCCGCCAAGCTCTGCGGGGGTGACGAGCAGGTCTGGCCCGTACGCATTGTCGCCGGAAAGCTCCTCGATTGACGTGCCGAGCGCCCTGAGCGCCTGAATCATGAGGGCGGTGTCGCGTGAATGCAGGGGAGCGCGCAGGGTGGACGGGCCGCTGGCAATCGCAGACAGCACCAGTTCACGGTTGGTGAGCGATTTCGAGCCGGGCAGTGAAAGCCGGGCGCTGAGCGGCCCGGGCGCGGTGGGTGCCGGCCATGGCCCCGGCTCACCCTTGAGGATCAGCTCGTCGTCGCCGAAGGGGTTGAACTCCGGCCCGGAATACTTGAATACCTGCATCGGTTATAAGGGTATCGGCACGAAGCACTGCGCGCCGATGCTAGTGGAATGGAAGCCTTGTGACACTCGTCATCGATCGCCCAGCGGTTCGCCGTCCTCCGGCCCGACGGCGCGGCAAAGTAGGCTTGACGGCGATGACCACTTCGAAGGATGACACGACTGGGCCGGAGCCTGAAACCGCGCAAACTGAGCCCGCCGCGGTTCCGGATCTGCGTTCCCTCTTCGAGGCGCAGGCGATTGGGTTCATGGATCAGCTCTACGCCGCAGGGCTGCGCATGACGCGTAACCCGGCCGATGCTGCGGACCTCGTGCAGGAGACTTTCCTTAAGGCGTTCGCGGCCTTTGCACAGTTCCAGCAGGGCACCAATCTCAAGGCCTGGCTGTACCGCATTCTGACCAACACGTTCATCAACAGCTACCGCAAAAAGCAGCGCGACCCGTACCAGGGAACCATCGATGATCTCGAGGACTGGCAGCTCGGCGGCGCCGAATCCGTCACCCAGGGCCGTTCGACCCGCTCGGCGGAGGCCGAAGCGATTGACCATTTGCCGGACAGCGCGGTCAAGGATGCGCTGCAGGCCATTCCGGAGGACTTTCGTATGGCCGTCTACTTCGCCGACGTCGAGGGCTTCTCCTACCAGGAGATCGCCGACATTATGAAGACCCCGGTTGGGACCGTCATGAGCCGTCTGCATCGTGGTAGACGGATGTTGCGGGACCTGCTCGCCGACTACGCGCGGGAGCGTGGGATCGCTGCGGTGCAGGGGCGAGGCGCTCAGACTGCCACCGCGAGGAGCAAAAAGAAATGACCGATTGTGGTTGCGATAAAGCGAAAGCCGAGCTCGAAGAATATCTGCATAACGAGCTGGCCAAGGCCGACGCCGCTGATATCGCCGAGCACATGGCTAACTGTGGCGACTGCGAGGGCGAGGCCCATGTGGGGCTCGTGCTGACTCAGGCCGTGCAGCGCGCGTGCAAGGAGACGGCGCCGACCGACCTTCGCGACCAGGTGCTGCAGAAGCTGCGCGAAGTGCAGGCTGCGCACTAGTCAACGTCCCACCGACTCGGTCACGACGGGGCGTCTGGCCGACCGCTCGCCGCGTTACCGGATTGTCAGAGCGTGGTCAATGAGCTCGACGAGTTCCTGCGCACTACGCTTCGCAGACCCCGTTGCGGGCGACGCGGATGCCGGACGCGAGGCGACCGAAATAGTGCGGCCCTTGAGATGCTTGGCCAGATCGAGGCAAATGAACGGCCAGGCACCCATGTTTTCCGGCTCTTCCTGAACCCAGACCAGCTCGGCGTTCGGATACTGCGCCAGCACTACGTCCAACTGCGGCAGTGGCAGTGGATAATACTGCTCGAGGCGCACCAGCGCGACATTTTTCTGGTCGCGTTTGTCGACCTCGGCGAGCAGGTCGTAGTGGATCTTGCCCGCGTGGAGCAGGACACGCGTGATAGCGGATTTGTCGGTGACGGCCGCATCATCCAGGACCGGCTCGAACTTGCCGTTGGTGAAGTCGCCGACGTCGCTCGTTGCGCCGCGCAGCCGCAGCATCGCCTTCGGCGTGAACACGATGAGCGGGCGACGCGGCCGTGCATAAGCCTGGCGGCGCAGAAGGTGGAAATACGACGCGGGGGTCGACGGGCGAGCGACGGTCATGTTGTTCTCGGCGCAGAGCTGAAGGTAGCGCTCGATTTTCGCCGAGGAATGGTCCGGCCCCTGGCCCTCGTAGCCGTGCGGCAGCAGTAGCACGACACTCGAGCGCTGGCCCCATTTTTGTTCCGCGCTCGAAATGAATTCGTCGATGATGACCTGGGCGCCATCCGCAAAGTCACCAAACTGGGCCTCCCACAGTACGAGGGCGTCCGCACGCTCCACCGAATAGCCGTATTCGAAGCCCATCGCCGCATATTCGCTCAGCAGGGAGTCGTAGATCCAGAACCGCGCCTGGTTGTCGCTGAGGTTGCCGAGTGGCAGCCACTCCTGACCGTTCAGGCGGTCGTGCAGCACCGCGTGGCGCTGCACGAACGTGCCGCGGCGGGTGTCCTGTCCGGCCATGCGCACCGGGGTACCCTCGAGCAGCAGCGAGCCGAGGGCGAGCAGCTCACCGAAGCCCCAATCGATTGAGCCGTTGCGGCTCATATCGACGCGTTTCCTGAGCAGCTGCTGCAGCTTCGGATGCACGGTGAAGCCGGCCGGCGGGTTGTCATGCGCGTCACCGATGAGCGCGATGACGCTCTCGTTCACGGCCGTGGATGTCGGTTCGCCGGCAGAGTCATCCTGCTGTGATCCCGGCCGCTCGAGGTCAGCGACGGAATTACCGTCCATCACGATGATCGGTATGGAGCCGGTCTGCGCCGCGTGCGTCTCCGCGAAAGCGCGTTCGAGGCGGTCCTGGAAGTCCTCGTGTGCCGCCTCGTATTCCTCCTGGGTGATGTCGCCTCGACCGACGAGGGCTTCGACGTACAGGGTGCGAACGGAGCGCTTCGCCTCGATCAGGTTGTACATGAGCGGCTGAGTCATCGACGGGTCGTCACCCTCGTTGTGACCGCGGCGACGGTAGCAGATGAGGTCGATGACGACGTCGCGGTGGAAGTGTTGCCGATACGCGAAGGCAAGCTCTGCGACGCGGGTGACGGCCTCAGGGTCGTCGCCGTTCACATGGAAGATCGGCGACTGGATCATCTTGGCGACGTCTGTCGAGTAGACCGAAGTGCGACCCTCGGCGGCGGGCGTCGTGAAGCCGACCTGATTGTTGATGTTGACGTGTACGGTTCCGCCCGTACGGTACGCGCGCAGCTGCGACATCTGCAGGATTTCGGCCACGATTCCCTGGCCGGCCATCGCAGCGTCGCCGTGGACCATGACGGGGAGCACCGTGAAGCTGCCGATCGGCTTGCGGTCCTGCTTGGCGCGGACGATTCCCTCGAGCACGCCGTTGACCGCCTCGAGGTGTGAGGGGTTGGCCGCCAGGTAGACCGGGATCTGGTCGCCCGTGGCACCCGTGAATGTGCCCTCGGTGCCGAGGTGGTACTTGACGTCACCGGAGCCCTGCACGGTGCGCGGGTCCTGCGTTCCCTCAAACTCGCGGAAGATCTGGCCGTAGGTCTTTCCGGCGATGTTGGTGAGCACGTTGAGGCGGCCACGGTGGGCCATGCCGATGGCGACCTCGTCGAGGTTCGCTGTCGCAGCACCCTGAAGAAGTGCGTCGAGCAGCGCGATCGTCGATTCGCCACCCTCGAGGCTGAAGCGCTTCTGCCCGACGTACTTCGTCTGCAGGAAGGTCTCGAACGCCTCTGCCTCATTGAGCTTGCCGAGGATGCGCAACTGCTCGACCTTGGTGGGTTTCGTATACGCCTTTTCGACGTGTTCCTGGATCCACCGACGCTGCTCCGGGTCCTGGATGTGCATGTACTCGATGCCGATAGTGCGGCAATAGGAATCGCGAAGCACCCCGAGGATCTCCCGAAGGAGGGCAGAGCGCTTTCCGCCGAATCCACCGGTAACGAACTCGCGATCGAGATCCCAAAAGGTGAGGCCGTGACTGGAGAGGGCGAGATCCGGATGCGAACGCTGGCGGTACTCCAGAGGGTCGATGTCGGCCATGAGGTGGCCGCGCACGCGGAACGAGTTGATGAGTTCCTGCACGCGGGCGGTCTTGTCGACCTGGATCGCGAGGTCGACGTGGATGTCCGATGCCCAGTGGATCGGGTCATACGGAATGCGGAGGTCGGCGAAGATCTTCTCGTAGAACGTGCGATCGCCGATCAGCAGCTCGTGCACCTTCTTGAGGAACTCGCCGGATCCCGCACCCTGGATGACGCGGTGGTCATAGGTCGACGTGAGGGTGATGGTCTTGCCGATTCCGAGATCGGCGAGCGTCACCTGCGACATTCCCTGGAACTCGGCCGGGTATTCGAGAGCGCCCGCACCGACGATGCAGCCGGCGCCGCGCATGAGTCGCGGGACGGAGTGCTCGGTGCCGATGCCGCCGGGGTTAGTGAGGGAAATGGTGTTGTCCTGGAAATCCGCGGCCGTGAGCTTGCTGGCCCTTGCCCGGCTGACAACGTCTTCATAGGCGACGAGAAAGTCGCTGAACCCCATCGATTCGGCGTGCTTGATGCCCGGGACGAGGAGCGCGCGGGTCCCGTCGGGCTTCGGCAGGTCGATGGCAATGCTGAGGTTGATATGCGCCGGGGAGACGACCGAGGGCTTGCCGTCGACCTCGTCGTAGTAGACGTTCTGGCTCGGGAACTCCTTGAGCGTCTGCACGATCGCCCACGAGATCAGGTGGGTGAAGGATATTTTTCCACCGCGAGTGCGCTTCAGGTGGTTGTTGATCACGATGCGGTTGTCGATCATGAGCTTCGCCGGGATCGTGCGCACGCTTGTCGCGGTCGGAACCGAGAGGCTGGCATCCATGTTGGCGGCGAGCGACTTTGACATGCCCCTGAGGGGGGAGACAACGTCCTGTGGTTCGGCCGCGACCGAGTCGTCGAATGCCGGGGCGGTGGTCTGGGGGGATGCGGCGGGTGCCTGGGCGGGGATGGGCTGCGCCTTCGGCTGCACCGACGTCGTACGCGCGATGGGCGGGCTGCCGGTAACCGCCTGGCTGTCCGTGAGGGGCGACTGTGCCGCATCAGTTGGCGCAACGGGCGCAACCGGTTCGGCGGGGGCCGGCGGCTCCGGCGGCGCCGGGGGCTCTGTCGGCGCCCACGGTGGAGTCGTTGCCGGGGGAGTGGTCGAGGCTACTGGGATTTCCTCGGCCGTCCCGGTCGATTCGATCGCCTTCTGGTGATAGCTCTCGAGAATCGGCCACCAGGACTGGTCTACCGAATTCTTATCAACGATGAACCGTTCATACATTTCATCCACGAGCCATTCGTTGGCTCCGAACTCGCCCGAGGATCCATCTTCTGATGCAAGCCTGGTCACTTGGCTAGACACAGCCGACCGCCCACTTTCTTATGTCGCTGCCCGTTGTCATTGTCTTGATCGGTGCCTGCGACCGTCGCTGGCCACACACATTTCAAGCTTAATCGCATTCGAACGGCACGGTGACCGTATCCAGGAGGGATTACCTTTGAATGCATGAAGTTTTACGAGACCTCACCGCGACACGACCTGACCTATTCCGATGTCTTCCTTGTCCCGAGCCGGTCGGCGGTGGGGAGCAGGCTCGGTGTTTCGCTCGCTCCCGGTGACGGCACGGGAGCGACCATCCCGATCATCTCCGCCAACATGAACTCCGTGACCGGTCCGCGGCTGGCCGCCACGCTCGCTCGCCGGGGCGGCCTCGGAGTCCTGCCGCAGGACCTGCACCTTCAGGATCTGGATGCCGCGATCCGCTGGGTCAAGGACCAGCCGGTTCTCTTCGACACCCCGCTGTTTTTCCGGCCGGAGAGCACCGTCGCCGATGCGCTTCGCAACGTCCCTCCGATCGAGGGACATGGCATTGTGCTCACGGACGAGCGCGGCGCCTTCGTCGGCTGCATTTCGGCGGCTCGGCTCGCACTGGCTCTTCCCGATGCGCGGCTCGGCGACCTGGTGCACGGCCGGCTTGCGTCGATCGACGCGGACGACGTGACGGATGCGCGCGCCGCGTTCGATCTCATGGTCGCGGCCGACCTCGAGTTCGCCCCCGTTCTGCACCACGGGGCGCTCGTCGGAACGGTGAGCCGCACGAGCGCACTTCGGTCGACCCTCTATCAGCCAGCGCTCGATGCCAGCGGTCGGCTGCGTGTAGCGGCCGCAGTGGGAATCAACGGGGATGTCGCCGGCAAGGCGGCGGCGCTCGCGGCCGCCGGCGTCGACGTGCTCGTTCTCGATACGGCGCACGGTCATCAGGAGGGCATGCTCCGCGCGATCGAAACGGTGAAGGGGCTCGGCCTGTCGATACCGATCGTCGCGGGCAATGTGGTCACGACCGCGGCGGTAAGAGATCTTGTCGCCGCCGGCGCGGATATCGTCAAGGTGGGTGTTGGGCCGGGCGCAATGTGCTCAACCCGCATGATGACGGCGGTCGGGCGCCCGCAGTTCTCTGCCGTGATCGAGACGGCTGCTACTGCCCGCGAGCTCGGTGCCCACGTCTGGGCCGATGGTGGGGTGCGCTATCCGCGGGATGTGGCGCTCGCGCTTGCCGCCGGGGCCGCATCCGTCATGATCGGGTCGTGGTTCGCCGGCACGATCGAAGCGCCGGGAATGCTGGAGACGGATGCAGCGGGCCGCCTCTACAAGGAAAGCTGGGGCATGGCATCCACCAAGGCGGTGCACGATCGGTTCGACCGTCTCGACCCCTTTGAACTCGCCCGCAAGACGCTTTTTGCCGAGGGCATCTCCTCGTCGAAGATCTATCTCGACCCCCTGCGTCCCTCGATCGAAGATCTGCTCGACATGATCATGTCCGGCGTGCGCAGCTCACTCACCTATGCCGGCGCCTCCACCCTCGAGGAGTTCCACGAGCGTGCGCTGGTCGGAATCCAGTCGGCGGCGGGCTACGAGGAGGGCAAGGCGCTTCCGGTTTCGTGGTGAGCGTCTCTCCTGTGCGGCTTTATCTTTGGCCGTCGTTCAGTAGACTCGACCAGATAATGGACGACCCTCCCCCTAGTCGCCGTGCCGGCCAGTTGACCGTCTGGCAGTCCCGTGTATGAACTGATTATGTTGGGCGTCGGTCTTCTCCTGACCGTCGGCACGGGCTTCTTCGTCGCCTCAGAGTTTTCACTCGTCAATCTCAATCGCTCCGACCTCGAGTCCCGCGCGGCACGCGGTGAGAAGAACCTCGGCTTGACAATCGGCGCGCTCAAGATCACCTCGACGCACCTCTCGAGTGCGCAACTCGGCATCACGCTCACCACGCTTCTCACCGGATACACCATGGAGCCCGCGCTGAGCGCGCTGCTCACCGGCCCGCTCACCGCGCTCGGTCTGTCGAAAGTGATCGTGACCGTCATCGCCTCCATTCTCGCGATTGTCGTCGCGACCCTACTCTCGATGATCATCGGCGAACTCGTGCCCAAGAACTTCGCACTCGCCCTTCCGCTTCCGACGGCGAAGCTCGTCATTCCGTTTCAGGTCGGTTTCACGGCCGTGTTCAAGCCGTTCGTGACGGTGCTCAATAACGCCGCCAACGTCATCCTCAGGGCCGTCGGTATTGAGCCGAAAGAGGAGCTGTCGTCGGCGAGAACCGCGGAAGAGCTGCGCTCGCTCGTTCACCGCTCGGCGAGGGAAGGCAGCCTCGACCGTGATACCGCGACGCTGCTCGCCCGAACGCTCGCCTTCAGCGAACTGGTCGCGGCCGACGTCATGACGCCGCGACCACGCGTGTCGAGCGTCGAACTCACGGACTCCGCGCAGACCGTGCTCGACCTCGCGAGGAAGACCGGGTACTCCCGGTTCCCGGTGGTCGACGATGGCATCGACGACGTGGTGGGACTCGTGCACGTCAAGCAGGCCGTGGCCGTGCCGCGCGAGAAGCGCGCGGATGTCCCGGTCTCGACCCTTCAGTCGGCAGCCCTTCGCGTGCCGGAGACAATGAAACTCGACCTGCTGCTTGGCGAACTGCGCGGTCGCGGCTACCAGATGGCGGTCGTTGTGGACGAATATGGCGGAACCGCCGGGGTGGCGACCCTGGAGGACCTGGTCGAAGAGCTCGTCGGTGAAGTCGCCGACGAACATGACCGAACGAGGGCCGAGGTCGTGCGCTCCCGCGACTGGCTGACCTTCCCCGGCATGCTGCGACCGGATGAGCTGCGTGAGCGGGCGGGCGTCGTTATCCCCGAGGAAGGCCCCTACGAGACCGTTGGTGGATTCATGATGAGCGAACTCGGTCGCCTGCCCGTGGCTGGCGACATCGTTTCGGTACCGGGTGGCGAATTCAGGGTGGAACGCCTCGACGGCCGACGGATCGATCGCGTGCGCTATACCCCGACGGCTGAACCGTCGGCGGAGTCGGATGCGCGAGGAACGAGCTCGTGAGCGACGGCTGGGGTATCGCGTGGCTGGTCATCCTGTTGCTCGTGAACGCGTTCTTCGTCGCCGCCGAGTTCGCCGTCATCTCCGCGCGCCGCTCGCAGATCGAACCGAAAGCGGAATCCGGGAGCCGTGCCGCGAAGACCACGCTTCACGCGATGGAGCACGCGACACTGATGCTCGCGACCAGCCAGCTCGGCATCACGGTCTGCTCGCT
>JAYTEZ010000103.1:0-4545 GCA_043734805.1 Microbacteriaceae bacterium | reverse complement strand
CTCGGCATGGCGTTCCTCGTTTGCTTCGGCACCGGGCTCTACAGCCACTTCCTGCAGAACCCGCAGCCCTGGATGGTGTTCCCGACGCGACCGCTCTCGCTCTATCAGCTCAGCCAGGGCATCCACATCACGGCGGGAATCGCGTGCTTCCCGTTGCTGCTCGGCAAGCTGTACGCGGTATTTCCCGAGCTCTTCCAGACTCCGCCGGTCAAGAGTCTCGTGCATTTTCTCGAGCGCGCATCGATCGCGATCTTTGTCGCAGCCTCACTCGTGCAGATCAGCACCGGTCTGCTGAACACGTACCAGTGGTACGTCTTCCCCTTCCCCTTCCGTCAGACGCACTATGCGCTGTCGTTCGTGGTCATCGGCTCGCTCGCCATCCACATCGCGGTCAAGCTGCCCGTCATCGCTCGTTACTGGCGCAGGAAGAACAGTTTCGACGCCGAGGGCAACCTGATTCTTGATGATGAACACCAGCCAATGACGCACGCGGATGTCGCGGGCGAACTAGCCACCGTGCCCGAGCCGGTCGGTCCGATCGCCCGCCGCGTCGACGGCATCACCGGCCGGGTCATGGACTGGATCGACACGGCTCCGCCGCACGATCCGAAGGTGAGCCGGAGAGGATTCGTTGCGACCATCAGTATCGCAACCGCCGCGGTCGTCGCCCTGACCGCCGGACAGTCATTCAAGATTCTTGACGCCATCAACGTCTTCGCCCCGCGCAAGCAGGGCATTGGCCCGAACGGCCTCCCGATCAATCGGACGGCGCGCGCGGCCCAGGTGACGGCTGTCCTCGTCGGCGCGGACTGGAAGCTCGAAGTGAGCCGAGGCGACTCGGCGAAAAGCTACAGCTACGACGACCTCGCGGCAATGACGCAGCACCGGGTCGACCTGCCGATCGCCTGCGTCGAAGGCTGGAGCCAGATGGCGTCGTGGAAGGGTGTGCGACTGCGAGACCTCATGGACGGTGTCGGCGCGCATCCGGATGAAGATTTGCGGCTCACGAGCCTCGAGGTGGCTGGCACCTATCGCGTGACCGAGATGGGGTCGGAGTTTGTGCAGGACGACCTCACCCTCGTCGCGCTCGAACTCAACGGCGAGAAACTCGACATCGACCACGGCTACCCGGCACGCATGATTGCGCCAAGCCGCCCGGGCGTTCTCCAGACCAAATGGCTCAGCACGCTCGAGGTGATCTGATGAAGGCCTGGCGCATCGGACTCGTGGTTCTCGGTGTTCTTTTGCTGGTCATCGGCGCCGCTGTCATGGTCGACACCGTGGCGCCGGTGAAGATCGCCGGCCTCGCATCCTGGTTCGTCCTGGCGATCATCCTGCACGACGGAATCATTGCGTTTGTGACCTTCGGGGCCGCCTTCCTGATGCGAAAGGCCGGTCGACGGATGCCCGTCGCGGTGATCGTGATCGTCCAGAGTGGCCTTGTGGTCGGCTCTGTCTTCGCGATCATCGTGCTGCCCGCGGTGTACAAGAAGTTCCTCGGCACCAGGAACCCGACGGTGCTGCCTCTGGACTACGGCGTCGGAATCCTCATCCTGTGGGTCGCGGTTGCCGCCGCAACCGCGCTCGCGGTCGTCGCCTTCTATGCCTTCGCGAGGCGGCAGAAGAACCGTCCGCCCCTCTCCCAGGCCTGAGTCAACCGAAGTCCCATGCGATCGGCCCTCTTCGTCAGGGCGTTCCGGCCGAGTTCCGCCCACGGGAAGTTGGCGCTCTGGCGGCCGCGGATGTCGACAACGGTGCCTTCGTACATGTGGTCCCGTTGGGGATCGGCATGCACCTCAACGACGATCACACCGTCGTCGGCCAGGAGCTCCGCGCAGCGATAGAGCAGTTCGGATGGATCTCCGCCGATGCCGATGTTGCCATCGACGAGCAGCGCGGCTGCCCAGGCACCCTCCCGCGGAAGCCGTTCGAAGACGGAGCGGTTGAGCACCATGAGGCCCGACTCCCGCGCAATTTCGATGGCGGTCGGTGACACGTCGATGCCGAGGGCCGTGAGACCGAGGTCCATCGCGGCCCTGACCATGCGCCCTGGTCCGCAACCGATGTCGATGACGGGACCGGTGATCCCCTCGAGGAGGCTGAGATCCGTGGTATCCGCATCCTCGTTCCAGCGGGAGACGTCCATCGCCGCCGATGGCGCCTGGGAGTCCGACCCGGCGTCGCGGAGGTAGAGCACCTGGTCGGCGCGTCGAAGCGCGCTGGCGTACGGCTCCGCGCCGCCCGAGCCAAAGGTTGCCAACGCGGCGTACGCGGCGGTCGTCATCGCTCGTCCCGCCGTGGCCGGCTGTTGTCGGCGTCGAAGCGTGCGAGGGTCGTTGCGAATTGCGTGTGTGGATTCAGTGCGGCGACGGCGCGCGCATCGTCGATCGTGTCAACGTCGATGAGCTCGGGGAGCCGGCGCACGCGAAGTCCGGCGGCCTCGAGTCGTTCGAGTTGGAGACGAGCGGTGTCGTTGCGCGACATCGGCACGCCCCTGATGAGTGATCCATCCGGGTTTGCCATCGCGATCGTCCAATAGCCGCCGTCGTTCGCGAGGCCAAGCCAGGCATCGACATCCGTCGGCCACTCATCGAAAACGGGCGCGAGCAGGTCAGGGCTCAGTTGGGGGGTGTCCATGCCGATCAGCACGGTCGGCCCGGAACACTCGTCGAAAATCGCTCCAAGGCGCATATCCAGCTCTCCGCTCACTTGGTGTATCAGTTCGTATGATTCGGAGCCGGGCGGCAAAAGGTTGCCTTCGAAGGCCAAAATGCGCCGGGTCGCCGGGAGGGAGCTCACCGCGTTGAATGTGTCGGCGAGGCTCGCGGCCGCAAGACTCGCTGCCTGCTCGAGGGTGAGTGGTGGATGGAGCCGGGTCTTGACGCGCCCGGGGATGCACTCCTTCGCAATCACAATGAGAGTCGTCACTGGCTGGCCTTCCCCTGGCGGTTCTCCCGTTGGCGATTCTCCCCCAACAGCCGTGACATGTCCCTGATCGCGATTGCCGTACCGCGGATGGTTCCGGTGACTTTAGACCGCCCGATCCGTGGCGAATAGGGGGTAGCAATCTCAACGATCTTCCAGCCTGCGGCCGAGGCACCCAGCACCATCTCGAGCGGATAGCCGCTTCGCCGGTCGCGGAGATCGAGCGCGAGCAGCGCTTCCCGGTTTGCGGCGCGCATGGGGCCGAGGTCGTGGAGGGGAACGCCGGTGGCGCGACGGATCAGGCCTGCCAGCGCGAGGTTGGCTAGCCGGGCATGCGCCGGCCAGGCGCGAGCGGTCGTCGGTCGGCGTCGCCCGAGCGCCAAGTCCGCCTGGCCGTTCGTAACCGGTTCGACGAGCAACGGGAGATCCGCGGGGTCCATCGAGGCGTCGGCGTCGCAGAACGCGACGATCGGCGCGGTCGCGGCGAGCAGTCCGGCGTGGGCCGCGGCCCCGAAACCGCGCCGCGGCTCGTGCACAAGGAGCGCTCCGCCTGCCCTGGCGAACTCGGCCGAACGGTCGGTAGAACCGTTGTCGACGACGATCGCGCGATAGCCGGCCGGCAGTCGCGACAGCACCCAGGGGAGGGCCTGTTCCTCATTCAAACAGGGAAACACGATGTCGACGAGGGGAGCAGGCACACCGATAGCGTACGAGCAGGAGGGCAGCGTTCCGGGCGGAAACCCTTACGAAATGCTGACCGATTGTCCTACCGATCAGTTCAGCGGGGTATTTGCTGCCCCCTCGACCTATCCTGATGATGTGTCCACGTCATCAACGTCCAGCGCGACCCGGCCGGACCCGCTGCGCGATCGCCGCATCCTGGTGGTGGATGATGACCCGACGGTCTCCGAGGTCGTCTGCAGCTACCTGCGGTCGGCTGGATTCATCGTCGAGGGCGCGTCCGACGGACTCAGCGCCGTCGAGCTGGCGAAGCGGAGTCATCCGGATCTCGTCGTGCTCGACCGTATGCTGCCCGGTATCGACGGCCTCGAGGTGTGCCGACGCATCCGTGCCGAGCGCGCGGTGCCCGTGATCATGCTCACCGCGTTGCGCGAAGAGGATGACCGGATCGACGGTCTGGAGGCCGGAGCCGACGACTACCTGGCCAAACCGTTCTCCCCGCGTGAACTGGTGCTCCGGGTGCAGTCGGTGCTCCGACGCAGCCTCGCGGAGTTCGCGCCGGAGTCGACGCTCGACGTCGGCGACTTCCATCTCGACGTGTCGTCGCGCCGGGTGACGCAGCACGGTTCGCCTCTCTCGCTCACGATTCGCGAATTCGACCTTCTCGCCTTCCTGCTCAAGCATCCGCGCCAGGTCTTCAGCCGTGAGGAGTTGCTGCGCGCGGTCTGGGGCTGGGAGTTCGGCGACCTCTCGACGGTGACGGTGCACGTGCGCCGACTGCGCGAGAAGATCGAGCACGATGCCGCGCATCCGAACCTGCTCAGCACGGTGTGGGGCGTTGGATATCGTTTCGACACCGAGGAAGTGGCACCAGCATCATGAACATGGCTGACCTGCTTGAGGTAGCGCTCATGGCGCTCGGCAGTGCAATCGTTGTCG
>JAYTEZ010000102.1:0-6351 GCA_043734805.1 Microbacteriaceae bacterium | reverse complement strand
ACATCTACCGCTCGCGACCCGCCTGCTGCTGCTCAAGGCGGACGGCAGCGTGCTCGTGCACTCCGATGCGCTGAGTTACAAGCCGCTCAACTGGATGAGTCCGCCCTGCATCGTCTCGATGATCGTTCCCGATCCGGACCAGGCGGATGCGGGCGTCGCCGAGATCTGGAAGGTCACCCAGGCGAAAACGGCCGACCTTCTCGTGATCTCGATCCACGAGATCCTGCACGACAGCGCCCACGAACTCGGCATCGACCCTGGGTTGCAAAAGGACGGCGTCGAGGCGCACCTGCAGAAGCTGCTTTCCGAGCAGATCGAGCTCGCCGGCGACGGTTACCGCCTCGTGCGTCGCGAGTACATGACCGCGATCGGCCCGGTCGACATCCTGGCGACGGATGAGGTCGGCCGCTCGGTCGCGATCGAAATCAAGCGCCGCGGCGACATCGATGGCGTAGAACAGCTCACCCGCTACCTCGAGCTGATGAACCGCGATCCGCATGTCGCCCCGGTCAGCGGCGTGTTTGCAGCCCAGGAAATCAAACCGCAGGCGCGCATGCTCGCGGAGGACCGCGGCATCCGCTGCCTGGTTCTCGATTATGACGCGATGCGCGGCCTCGACGACCGCGATTCGCGGCTGTTTTAGGCTGTGCCAATTCCGAACCGGTCGGCACTGAACGTTCTGCCCAGCGAGCACGCCATGGCACGCACGGGCGGCTGGCACGCCGGGCTGGCGGACGGATCCGCGCCAGTAAGCTTGGCTTCGATGAACCCGACCTGGACTTGCTTTCTGTTCGACCTCGATGGCACGATCCTCGACTCGGCACCCGGAATCACCTCGACGCTCGCCTGGACCTTCGAGAGACTTGGCCGACCCATCCCGACCCCGGTCGAATTGCTCGCCTATGTCGGGCCGCCGCTTCTCGACTCTTTCCGCGACCTCGCCGGGATGACCCTGGAGGAGTGCGCCGAGGCCCTCGCTGTCTATCGCGACCACTACCTCGGGCACGGGGTTTTCGGCAGCACGGTGTATCCGGGCATTCCCGCGCTGCTAGAGCGCATTGCGGCGAGCGGCATCCCGCTCTCGCTCGCGACCTCAAAGCCGGAGCTCCCCGCGCGAACGATGCTCGACCACTTCGGTCTCACGCGGTATTTCGATGTCATCACCGGGGCATCCGAGGATGAGGTGCGAAGCAGGAAAGCGGATGTCGTCGCCGAGGCGCTCAGCCGCCTCGACCTGATCGGCGCAGACCTCTCCGCCACGGTCATGATCGGCGACCGTAAGCACGACGTTCATGGCGCCGCAGAGCACGGGGTGCCAACCATCTTCGTCGAGTGGGGTTACGGGTCGAAGGCCGAACAGGTCGGAGCGATCGACTTCGCGACGACGGCCGAAGGGCTCGGAAGGCTGCTGCTCGGCTAACGCGCAAGCCGGTCGATGGCAGCCCCAAAGACCCGCGGCAGCGCGGCAGCGACCGGAACGATTGCTCCGCGAAGCGGTGAGGATGCCGCGGCGACGAGGACCGCGGTGAGCAGTCGAAAGTCGCGGGTCCGCGTCGACCAGGCTCGCTCATAGGCGTGCGGAGCATCCGCGGCGATGCACGCGAGGGCGGCCTCGGCCTGGGCCAGGCCGACGCGGATGCCCTCGCCCGTAATCGCGTCAACATAGCCGGACGCGTCCCCAACCAGCAGCACCCGCCCCGCCGACCGGCGCACGGTGTGTTGCCGAAACGGGCCGGCGCCGCGCAGCGAACTCGCCGGCTCGCTGCCTCTGACTCGATCCGCGAGCTGCGGGATTTCGGCGAGCGCCGCAGCGAAGTTCGTGCCGGGTCGACCGAGAATCGCGATTCCGACAACACCGCCACCGACCGGAGTGACGTAGGCCTCGACGTGCTTGGTCCAGTAGATCTCGATCAGGTCGCCCGCCGGCTCCATGAAAAAGTGTTGCCGAAGCCCAAACCGGCGAGCCTTCGAGGGGATGGGACGTTCGAGCCCGGTGAGGCGCCGCACCGTCGAGTGCAGACCATCCGCGCCCAACAGATAGCGAGCGCGAATGCCAGCGGCGGTCACGCCGGATGCGTCCTGCTCCAGAGAATTCACCTTCACGGTCACGAAGTCGACACCGAGCTCGCGCGCTCGCGCCGATAGCGCGGCGTGCAGGACCGTGCGCCGAACCCCTCGGCCTTCGCCGTCCCTGAAGAAGTGATCCGCGCGCCTGGAGGGGCTGCGGTAACTAACCCCGAGAAGCGGGTAACCCTGCGGATCCACCCCGAGCCGTGCGAGCGCCGGCACAGCGCCGGGCATCAGGCCCTCTCCGCACGCCTTGTCGATCGCGGATTCGCGCGGTTCGACGATCGTGACCGAGAGTCCGCGCATCCGTGCCTCGATCGCCGAGGCGAGCCCAACCGGGCCGCCGCCGACGATCAGCACGTCGACGTCGGCCGTCACCGTGGTCGCTCCGTCACCGTGGTCGCTCCGTCGACGCTGGCTCCAGCCAGGCGATCGCCCGCTCCTCGACCGGGATTCGGAAGCCGAAGAGCAGCACGGCGTTCAGCGCGGTGAAGGCGATGGCGGTAATCCACGCCGTGTGCACGAGCGGCAGCGCAATTCCCTCCGCGATGACGACGACGTAGTTCGGGTGGCTGAGGAACCGATACGGACCCCTGGTCACCCGGCCGAGCCCGGCAACGACGATGATCCGTGAATTCCATTGGTGGCCGAGGGTGCCGATGCACCAATAGCGCAGACCCTGGCAGGCGAGCGCGATGACGAGCATCGGCCAGCCGAGCCAGGGGATGAAAGGTCGGGCACCGAGAAACACCTCTGCGAGGCAGGCAAACAAGAACCCGGTGTGCAAAACGACCATGAAGGGATAGTGGCTCCGGCCGAACTCCCTGCCGCCGCGCGCGAAGGCCCAGGCCGCATTGCGGTTCGAAATGATCACCTCGGCGATGCGCTCGGCACCCGTGGCGAGGATCAGCACGCCAAACCAGATCATGCTCGGCCCGATCACGGCTGTGCGCTCTTCACGACCCCGGCCACCGCAACAGCACGAGTTCGGCGCTCACCCCTGGCCCGAGGGCGAAGAGGAGAGTGTCGGTGCCCGCGGCCTGCGCTCCGGCTGCAAGCTCGTCGGACAGAATGTGCAACACCGACGCCGACGAAAGATTGCCAACCGCAGCGAGCGAGCGCCAGCTGTTGTCGAACGAGCCGTCGGGCAGTCCGAGCGATGACTGGAATGACTCGAGCACGCGCGGGCCGCCGGGGTGCGCGACCCAGGTGTCGATGTCGGAGATCGCGAGACCGTTCGCGGCCAGGAACGCCGAAACGTCCGTGCCGAAGTTCCGTTCGATCAGCTCGGAGACCTTGGCCGTGAGGATGATGCGGAATCCGGTCTCGCTGGCGCTGAATCCGATCACCTCTTCCGTGTCGGGGTAGAGCTGGCTGCGGGCGTCGATCACATCGGGGCCGGTAACCGGCATCCGCTTCGCCCGCTCGTCGCCGACCATCACCACCGCGGCGGCGCCGTCGCCGAACAGCCCCGTTGCGACGAGGTTCGCGGTCGAGTCATCGTTGCGTTGGAAGGTGAGGGAGCAGAGCTCGACCGCGAGCAACACGGCGACGTCATCCGGATGCCCGACCAGGTAATCATTGACGCGTGCGATGCCTGCCGCTCCCGCGACGCACCCGAGTCCGTACATCGGCACGCGCTTGACATCCGTGCGCAGCCCAAGCCGGGCGACCAGGAGCGCATCGATGGACGGTGCCGAGATTCCGGTGACCGAGGTGAACATGACGTAATCGATGTCCGCCGGCGCAAGGCGCGCACTGTCAAGGGCATCGCGCAGCGCCCGCTCGGTGAGGTCGGCCGCGACCTCGACGAACATATCATTCGACTGGGTGAAGGTGCTCGCGTCTCGATAGCGCTCGATCGGCATCACGAGGTGGCGAGTATCGACCATGCTTGCCGCGTGCAGCCGACGCATCACGGACTGCCTGGCGGGGTCCGCGGTGACCATCGGCGCGATGGTGTCGGCGATCTCGGCCTGAGTGTAAACGTGGGCAGGAAGCGCGGGGGCTACGGCAGCAATTCGGGCCATTTGGGCACGCTAACACTTTTCGCCGCGAATTCAGGATTCGCCAGCCGAACGCCGTCGTCGGCTGTGGCCCCCAGCGTGACAGTGTGGCAACCACACCGTCGTTTGCGCCAACGGGCCGCCCGACGCTCCGCGGTTACGGGGTGAGCGACTGGATGACGGTAGTCCTCTTCGGGATCGCGCTTGCGGGCATGAACGCTCTCTTCTATGAAGCCCTTGCCCCGTGCCGCTCGGGGCGACCGTGACGATCGAGGTGCTCGGCCCTCTCGTGCTGTCGGTGATCGTGAGCAGGCGGGCCGCGAGTTGGCTGTGGGCGGTACTGGCGTTCGCCGGAGTGGCGCTGCTCGGCCAGGGCAGCGTCGAACAGCTGGATCCGGTTGGTGTCGCGTTCGCATTCGGTGCGGCCGTCGCGCTGCTCTCTTCCACGATCCCGTATGCGCTCGAGCTGGTCGCGCTTCGGCGGCTGCCGCCTGCGACCTTCTCGATCCTGATGAGCCTGGCGCCGGCGATCGCCACGGCGGCGGGATTCCTCATCCTGGGGCAGAGACTCAGCATCATTGCGGCCGTCGCGATCGCGCTCGTCATCACCGCGAGCATCGGCGCCGTGCGGACCGCATCCCGCACCGCACGCGGCAGATCAATGCCCCAGGCCTGACCGCAACCGACCGCGAAAGTGTTCCCCCGATCGTTGTGGTCCCCGTCCGACGATTGTCTTTGGCTGGTGATCGGCCCGCCCGGGAGCGCCGGGTGGTCACGACCACTGACTTCCCCTTCGCTACGCTCGCCGCCTGGGGAGCTGCGGTTGCCAACCCGGGACACTTGCTGAAGCAACCGCCGAACTTCGACAGCCGCACGATCGCATTGCCCGGATGCCTGTCACGACCGAAGCCACCCACGACCGAGTCGACGATCGCGAGCATCGCATTCACTGTCGATTGACATCCGAGGTCTTCGGTTTTCTATAGGGCAAACTCGGCTGCGCCTAAAGTGCGACCAAGATGGCGACATGGGATGGTCGACCCGGCAGATCGAACACGCACGATTCGGCTCGCGCGCACGATCGAGCCGCTGTGCCAGTCGGTCGACCGCCTCGTTCTCGATACCGGATTCAACCGTGAAAGCGACGAGGAAATCTCGAGCGACCTGCTTGCGCCGCGGCGACCTGATCCGGCACCCCCGGCTCAGCCAGCCAGCGGAATGACGTCAACCCGTTCTCCCGGGCCAGTGACGACCAGCACGCGATTGCCGGTTACGCCGTCGAGCGCGCGCGCGAGCTGGTCGTCGTTGGGTCCGTCGGCGGGACTGCGGGCATCGATGTCGGTCCGCATCCACACGGTGACCCTGGCGCCCGTGACTTCGTCGATCACCTGCATCTGCGATTCCGGGTTGGAGGCCGTGACCAGGATCACCTGTCCGATCGTCTTACTCCGTACCGGGGCAGCCGCCGCCATGGCCAAACGATCGCGCCTCCACACGCTGAAGTGGTATCCCGCGACCAGGCCGGTCGCGACCAACAGCCCGAGCGGGGCGCGGATCCGGTTGACCAGGCCTTCGCCGGTCACATTGTCGAGGACAAATTCGAAGACCCGATACCCAATCACAAGCAGCGTAATGAGCGCAACCACTGCACTCAGGCCGAACACCGCGATCAAGGTGACGCGTCGTCCGGTGGATCCGATCCGGGCGGGCTCCGCCGGAGCGGCGGGCTTCCACACCTGCCACCAGACCGGACCGCCCACGACGAGGGAACTGATGCCCGCCAGGAGTAGGGTGCGGGGGTCGAAACCGGCGACCGCCGTGGTCACGGTCGCGAGCAGCGAGTTCACGATGACTCCGATCCCGGAAGCCGTAGCCACCAGGGCGACACCGGACGTCACCAGCCGGGTCGCGTGCAGGGTGGCATCGGAGCGCCGGTGCGCAATGCGCCAGTGGTAGCTCCACACCAGCGAACCGATGGCCGCCGCGGCGATGGCCGGAGCGAGAGGGTCGAGAAGTTGGCTGGTGGGGTCGGTGCGATCGAACCCCAGCCTGAGCAATACGAACACAATAACGCCAGCGCCGCCGAGAGTCAGAATGCTTCCCCCCAGAACGCCAAAACAAATCAGTGCCACATCCGCGAGTCGGGTCCGCAGATGCCGGCCATCGTCATGAATCCAATGCCACCACCAGATTGCTACTCCCCCAATTGCCCAGACGAGGGCCTGCAGCGTGAACCGCCACCAGGGCTCGCCCACCGTCGTCTGCCCAGCGAATCCGC
>JAYTEZ010000101.1:0-2655 GCA_043734805.1 Microbacteriaceae bacterium | reverse complement strand
GACAAGGTCGTCGCCTGGAACATCGGCTTCCTCACTCCGAGCCAGCAATACATCGGGTTCACCCAGGGAATCTCTGCGAACGCCACCTGGCTGGCGAATCAGCTCGCTGGGGCACGCTCGACCGGTCAGACATCCATCGGCGGCCTCGACTGGACCGTTTACGACCGGCGTGGCGAGAATGACACCGGCAACTACGCCTACTCGCTGAGCACGACGATCGGGCAGAGCAGCGTCGTGCTGCACGGCACCGCGACGAACCGGGAATTCCGAACTCTTGCTTCGGCGGTTGCCCAACAGCTTGCTGAGGCCAGTCGGTGAAAGAACAGGATCACCCCCCGGCAACGGCGTGGCAGGAAATGGTGCGCGGCAACCAGCGCTTCGTGAACGGGGAGCCCAGCCATCCACGCCAGGACGTCGAGCACCGGGAGCAACTGATCGGCCACCAGGCTCCGCAGGCCGCTCTCTTCGGCTGCAGCGACTCACGGCTCGCGGCCGAGATCATCTTCGACAAGGGGCTCGGCGACCTCTTCGTCGTGCGCAATGCCGGCCAGATCATTTCGGACTCGGTAATCGGCTCGCTTGAGTACGCAGTTGCCGTGCTGCACGTTCCCCTTATCGTCGTGCTCGGCCACGACGAGTGTGGCGCAGTGGCGGCGGCCATCGACTCCCAGTCACCGGATGCCGTCCCGCTGCCGTCGAACATCCACGGGCTGATCGAGAAGATCATCCCCGCCGTTCGACGGGTTAAGGTCGCGGGCGCTCAAACCGGGCGACCGGACGCGACCGAGGTCGGGCGCGAGCATTTGCGCGACACGGTTACCGAGCTTCTGGAAAGCTCCGAGCTCATCACCGATGCCATCGCCGCGGGTACGCTGGCTATCGTTGGTGCGAACTACCGGCTGCTCGAGGGCACGGCGGTTCCCGACATCATTGTCGGCGCGGTCTAACGGCCGGCACCGAGCAGACCCGGCACCGAGCAGACCCGGCACCGACCACACCCAGCACCGTCCGCACAGAAGGAAGACACATCGCCGTGAGCAGTTCCCCCGAGGCCTCCGAAGACCAGCAGTACCGCATCGAGCACGACACGATGGGCGAGGTCCGCGTTCCGCTCGCCGCGCTGTATGGCGCCCAGACCCAGCGTGCCGTCGAAAACTTCCCCATCTCGGGTTCCGGACTCGAGCCGGCCCAGATCGTCGCACTGGCCCGCATCAAGCGCGCGGCCGCCGTTGTCAACCGGGAGTTCGGCATCCTGGACGCACAGGTTGCGGATGCCGTCGTGCTCGCCGCCGACGAGCTGATCGCCGGCAGACACCACGACCAGTTTCCCGTCGACACCTACCAGACCGGCAGCGGCACATCCTCGAACATGAACATGAACGAAGTGCTCGCCACCCTCGCGAGCGAGCTCGCCGGCGCGCCGGTGCACCCGAACGACCACGTCAATGCCTCGCAGTCGTCCAACGACGTGTTCCCGACCTCCGTGCACGTCGCCGTCACGGGAGCCATGTTGAATGACCTCGTGCCAGCCCTCGACCACCTCGCCGTGGCGCTCGAGCGGAAGGCCGAACTCTGGAAGGACGTCGTAAAGTCGGGTCGCACCCATCTCATGGATGCAACGCCGGTCACTCTCGGGCAGGAGTTCGCCGGCTACGCCGCGCAGATCCGCCACGGGATCGATCGGGTGCAGTCCACGATCGTCCGGGTCGCGGAAGTCCCGCTCGGCGGGACGGCCGTCGGAACGGGAATCAACACTCCTGCCGGCTTCTCCCAGAAGGTCATTGCGCTGCTGGCAGCGGACTCCGGCCTGCCACTCACCGAGGCCAGGGACCACTTCGAGGCGCAGGGCGCCCGCGATGGACTGGTCGAGGCATCCGGTGCACTGCGGGTCATCGCCGTCAGCCTCACCAAGATCTGCAATGACCTGCGCTGGATGGGTTCCGGGCCAAACACGGGACTGGCGGAACTGCACATTCCCGACCTGCAGCCCGGTTCCTCGATCATGCCGGGCAAGGTCAACCCGGTCATTCCAGAGGCGGTACTCATGGTGGCCGCGCGGGTTATCGGCAACGATGCGACGATCGCCTGGGCCGGGGCATCCGGATCCTTCGAGCTCAACGTCGCGATTCCCGTCATGGGCACCGCTCTTCTCGAATCGATCCGTTTGCTGTCAAATTCCTCCGTCGCGCTCGCCGACAAGACGGTCGACGGACTGCGGGCGAACGTTGAGCGCGCGCGCTCTCTCGCCGAGTCCTCACCGGCGATCGTGACGCCGCTGAACCGGGTGATTGGCTATGAGGCGGCGGCGAAAGTCGCCAAGAACGCCGTGACCAAGGGCATCACGATTCGCGAATCGGTCATCGACCTGGGGTTCGTCGAACGAGGCGAAGTCGGGCTCGAGCAGCTCGATACGGCTCTCGATGTACTCTCGATGACGCGGCCACCGCAGCTCTGAGCGCCGCGACTCTGACCGCACCGCCCTTAATGCGCGGGCACTGACCGGAGGGATCGGCGCGCGGCAACGCTGGTAATCGGCGAGCCGTCGAGGTTCACCACCGCGCGATTAAGCAGCGGATTTGAGAGCTCGACCGGGATGAGCATCGAGACCGATTCGGGGGCTGCGAGCGCGGTACCGCAGTCGGCGAGGGTGGCAGC
>JAYTEZ010000100.1:0-2567 GCA_043734805.1 Microbacteriaceae bacterium | reverse complement strand
GTCAACGTCGGTACCATCGGTCACGTCGACCACGGTAAGACCACGTTGACGGCTGCAATTACCAAGGTGCTGCACGACAAGTACCCGACGTTGAACGCTTCATATGCGTTCGACCAGATCGATAACTCCCCCGAGGAGAAGCAGCGTGGAATCACGATCAACATTTCCCACGTTGAGTACCAGACTGAGAAGCGCCACTACGCACACGTAGACGCTCCCGGCCACGCTGACTACATCAAGAACATGATCACCGGTGCCGCGCAGATGGACGGCGCGATCCTGGTTGTTGCGGCCACCGACGGACCAATGCCCCAGACTCGTGAGCACGTTCTGCTCGCGCGCCAGGTAGGCGTGCCCTATATCGTTGTTGCGCTCAACAAGACCGACATGGTCGACGACGAGGAGATCCTCGAACTCGTCGAGATCGAGGTTCGCGAGCTGCTCTCCAGCCAGGAGTTCGATGGTGACAACGCTCCCGTTGTCCGCGTCTCGGCGCTCAAGGCGCTCGAGGGCGATCCAGTGTGGGCCGCGACCGTTTCAGACCTCATGGACAAGGTGGACGAGTTCATCCCCGAGCCCATCCGCGAGACGGACAAGCCGTTCCTCATGCCTGTCGAGGACGTCTTCACGATCACCGGTCGTGGCACCGTCATCACCGGCCGCGTTGAGCGTGGAATCCTCCACCCCAACGACGAGGTCGAGATCGTTGGCATCAAGGAGAAGTCCTCCAAGACCACCGTTACGGCCATCGAGATGTTCCGCAAGACCCTCGAAGATGCCCGCGCCGGCGAGAACGTTGGACTCCTGCTTCGTGGAACCAAGCGCGAGGATGTCGAGCGCGGCCAGGTCGTCGTCAAGCCAGGTTCGGTCACCCCGCACACCGAGTTCGAGGCGAACGCCTACATCCTCTCAAAGGTTGAGGGCGGCCGTCACAACCCGTTCTATGCGAACTATCGTCCGCAGTTCTACTTCCGCACCACAGACGTCACGGGCGTCATCTCACTGCCCGAGGGCACCGAGATGGTCATGCCCGGTGACACCACCGAGATGACGGTCAACCTCATCCAGCCGATCGCCATGGAGGAGGGCCTCCGCTTCGCTATTCGCGAGGGTGGCCGCACCGTTGGTGCCGGCACGGTTGTGAAGATCCTGAAGTAACACCGTGCTGGTTGAGTAGGTCGCAGAGCGACCGTATCGAAACCCTGCACCACACGACGAAGGGTCGAGCCGAGAGGCTCGGCCCTTCGTCGTCAACGTGAACCAGCCCTGCGTTCTCCGAGAAGGATGCGGCGGGTCATCCGCTAGCGTTGTCTGCGATGGAGCTCAAGCCGATCCCGAGGGAACACCACTACACGTTCGGCCTGTTGGTCATGACGGCGTCGACCGGATCGATCGACGCCGTCAGCTATCTCGCCCTCGACCGCGTCTTCACGGGCAATATGACCGGCAACGTGCTCTTCCTCGGCTTCGGGCTGGTGGGGGTCGGTGGCATCCCCTTCCTCAACAATTCCGTCGCGTTGCTCGGCTTCCTGGTCGGCTTGATCGTGGGCAGTCGGATCATCGGGCGCAACCGCACGAAGGGCTTGCCGCTGTCGAGCCGGTGGGTGCTGGGCGCGGGAGCAGCACTGATCATCGCAGTCGCCGCGTTCTGGCTGACCGCCCGATCGCTTGATCACGTCGCCCTTCTGGCGGTGACCGCGCTCCTGGCAATGGTGATGGGCTCGCAGGTCTCGGCGGTCAAACCGATCGGAAACACCGACGTCACGACGATCGTTGTCACCAACACTCTGGTGAATCTGGCGAGAGACAGCCATCTTGCTGGCGGCAAGGGCGAGAACTGGCTGCCGAGGTTCGGGGCGGTTGTCGCCATGGGAGTCGGAGCGGCGATTGGTGCCGGCATCGTCGGCTGGTTCGGCGGCCCGTGGGCGCTGTTGGGCTCCGCCGTCATCTTTTCGCTTGGCACGCTAACGCTCGTGTGGGCAAGCCGGCGCTAGCCGGAACCCTGACCGCCGCCCACGCCGGGCTCCTCCCGCTCACAACCGCCGCCAGTCGCTGACGCGGGACTCTTCTCGCTCACACCCGTTGGCCGAGCTCGACTTGTCCCCAGATCCGACATCAGGATGCCGCGGATCCGCGCCTCGCCGCCACAGTAAACCCATGAGAGACGTGCCACACCGCGCCGATGGATTGATTCTCGTCGGCAACATGACGGCCATCGGTGCCGATGACCGACAATTGCGGGCGGCGCTGTCGCACCGACATTTGAACCGCATCCGTCGGGGCGCTTACGTTCCGGCCGACGTCTTCGCGGCGTCGACACGCGATTCCCGATATGACCTGCGGATCGCCGCCGTGGTGGCAACGCGCCGGTCCCTCCCGGTGCTGTCGCACTACTCCGCTGCGCGACTCTGGGGCTTTCCGGTCGTGAATGACTGGCCGTTCGAGGTCCACCTCACCATTCCGCGGGAATCTGGCAGGAGAACGAAGAATGGCGTGATCGTTCATCGGCACGCCCTGGTCGATGCCGACTTGGCCGAGCGGTGCGGATTGCTGATCACCAGCCGGAT
>JAYTEZ010000099.1:0-4489 GCA_043734805.1 Microbacteriaceae bacterium | reverse complement strand
CGCCGCTGCGCCTCGGTGTCCGGAAACGCGTCGTCGAGTTTTTGCTTGAGACGGAAGGCCTCCGTGAGATCTGCTGTGGCACTGGCGATGGCATCCGCGAATGCGCGGGTCTTCGCATCGCCGAACTGGGCGACGGCGAAGCCGAGTTCATCGTTGTTCTCCTTGACGGCGTCATCAAGCCGAACCAGCAGAACGTTAGCCCGCTTGGGAAGATCGCCGCGGTTGGCGTTGGCGGAGTTCTTGTTGTCCGGTCCCCCACGACGCCGACGACGGGCGAGAAGGCCGAAGCCCACCCCGACGACAAGAACAAAGAGTACGATCACGGTTACGATGGCCGTCGTCGCACCCTGGAGCAGCGCGGGAGAATCGGCGGAAAGCACAGGGAAGGCCATGGCCGGTATCTTACGTTTCCTGCCTCCGGCTGTCGGTGAGTCATGAAACTCCCGTGCATCTCCCGGAATTTTGGAGCGAGCACCTTTAAGGTTGCCCTGTGTGGCGAGCAAATAGAACCCAGGATGATGACCTCTTCGAGGAGCCGGAAGAAACCCATGCCCGCGCCGAGTTGCAAGTGACCGCCCCCCATGCGCTGAGCCTCGGTGACCCGAGATACTCCCTGTCCAATGTCGCGGAACCGACCTGGCAGGGCTGGCGAGCCGAACTCGCTTCGGTCGGGGGGAGTTCGCCACTGCTGCATTTTGTGGATGCCCCACGCACGCGGATCGAGCTGGGAGCGACACATCCGGGCGGCCTCGCACAGTTCATCACCGGCAAGTCGACGCTGCTCTCGAACCTCATCCGCGATGACATCGCCCTGCGCGCCGCGAAGCTCGCGGCGGGAGAGATCGCGGCGAAGAGCCTCGAGCTCGCAACCGCTCGCGGCATCGACTCGATCCACCTCGGCATCGGAATAGCGGAATGGCAGCACGACGGTGTTAGCTACCGCGCCCCGGTGTTGCTGCGCCCACTCGCCATCCGTCGATACGGAAGCAACTTCGAGCTGAGGCTCAAGGGATCGCCATTCCTCAATCCGGAGCTTGCCCGAGCCCTCAACGCCCAGTTCGAGATCGCACTCGACAGCCACGCCTTCGTCGCGCTCGCCGAAGAGGACGGATCCTTCAAACCGAACCCGGTGATCGATCGGCTGCGGGGGCTGACCTCGCACCTCGAATGGTTCAATGTGCAGCCGCGTCTCGTCGTCTCATCCTTCGCGGATGTCGCCTCCGCCATGCACGCGGATGCCGCTGAGCTCGAACACCCCATCCTCGATGCCCTCGCGGGCAACCCGTCGGCGAAGTGGACGGTGGAGGAAAGCTACGCTCCGGTCGAACCGCAGAACCCTGACCTGCGCACCCCCGAGACCGACACCCTCCTGCTCGACGCGGATGCCGAGCAGGAAAATGTGATCGCGCAGATCGCGGCGGGCAACTCCGTCGTCGTGAAGACGCTGCCGGGCACCGGCGCGACCCAGACGATCGTCAACGCCATCGGCTGTCTCGTCAACCAGAACAAGCGTGTGCTCGTCGTCAGCGCCCGCCGCTCGTCCCTCGCGGGCATCGCGCAGCGTTTCGGCGACATCGGGCTTGCCGGTCTCGCCGTCTCTCCCGGCACACTTCGCCGCGACCTCATCCGCTCGATCGGGCGCAACGAGAAGGCGCGCGCGCCACAGGTCGGCGAGGTGGACGGCGCGCTCGTGCGCCTCCGCAAGGTGCTGCTCGACTACCGCAGCGCCGTCGCACGCCAGGATCCGAGCCTGCGCGTCTCCGTGCTCGACTGTCTCACCGAGCTGTCACGGCTCGCGCTGCTGCCCAATCCACCGGCCACGACGGCCAGGCTCTCACGCGCATCCGTCGAGCTGATGGCGGATGACCGCGTTCGCGCCGCTACCTCGATGGTCGAGGCCGCTACCCTGGGCGAGTTCAAGTACGGGCCAGGGGATTCACCGTGGTACCGCGCGAACTTTTCGACCAGCGAGGCGGCCACCCGGGCGCACGGGATCTCCAAACAACTACATCACACGGAGCTGCCACGCCTGCTCGAGCGTGCCGGTGACCTCATCTCCGGAACGCGCATGCGACCGTTCGCGACGATCAACGAACTCGGCATTTACCTGCGCCTGCTCGTCGATATTCGCGACATCCTCGACAAGTTTCTTCCCGTCGTGTTCGACCGCTCGCTCAGCGAACTCATTGCAGCAACATCGTCGCGCAAGGAGTCTCCGGAGATGTCGGGCGCGAACCGCCGCCGCCTCAGGAAGCTGGCGCACGAATACGTGCGACCGGGTGTGCACATTGGGGACATCAACGAGAGCCTCATTCGCATCCAGCAGCAGCGCGTGCTCTGGCAGCGTTTCGTCGCGGCCGGCGTCACCCCGGAGGTGCCGGTCGGCATTGCCGACGTGCAGGTCGCGTACCAGCAGGTCGCGCAGGATCTCACCTACCTCGACGAGCCGCTCGGTGCCGTGACGCGTGAGACGCAGCTTATCCACCTGCCGATCCATGTGCTGCTCGAACGCGTGGCAGGCCTCGCGGCCGATTCGGATGTGCTGCACAACCTGCAGGAGCGCGCCAAGCTGCGCACCACCCTCCACGACCTGCAGCTCGACCCCCTGCTGGAAGACCTCGCCTCCCGCCATGTGCCGGAAGAGCAGGTCGCCGCCGAGCTCGAGCTGGCCTGGTGGCAGTCGGCGCTTGAGTCCATGCTCGAGGCCGATCGTGCCCTGCTCAACGCCAACACCTCTGTACTCGACCGACTCGAGGCCGATTTCCGCCTCGTGGACGAGGCCCACGCTGCCGGCAGTGCGCAGCTGCTCGCTTGGCAGCTTGCCGAGAACTGGAGCATCGGGCTCGTCGACTGGCCGGACGAGTCCTCCGCGCTCAAACGCATGCTGCGGGGCGAGAGACCGGATGCCCGCGACCTCCAGGAAGCGGCACCGCACCTCTCGCGCACGATTGCCCCGGTCTGGCTCGCCTCGCCGTACGAGGTCAGCCGGATCACCGACACCCTGCATTTCGACACCGTGATCCTTGTCGATGCCGGGGCCGCCACCCTGGCCGAGAATGTCGGCGCGATCCGCCGCGGCAAGCAGACCGTTGCCTTCGGTGACCCGGTAACGCAGACCCCGGCGCCGTTCACCATCGCGCTGACCGCGAGCGATGACGACCTGCCAGAAATCGCCGCGGCCTCCCTCGATGAGCTGCACGGGGAATCCGCGCTCGCGAAGCTCGGCACCCTGCTTCCGACGCTCGCCCTCACGCGCAGCTACCGCGCGGGCGGCGAGGACCTTGCCGAGCTCGTCAACCGCCGTTTCTACGCGGGCAAAATCGAATCCTTCCCCTGGGCCGGCAGCTTCCTAGGCCACAACAGCATCCGACTCGATTTTGTCGAGGACGGCTCCGGTATGCCCGACCCCGAGTCGGGCGGCGTCGAGAGCGTGGATGCCGAGGTCAACCGGGCGGTCGACCTCGTGATCGAGCATGCGACGATTCGCCCGCACGAGTCGCTCATGGTCATCACCGCGAGCGCTCGTCACGCCGTGCGAGTACAGCAGGCCGTTCTCGCGGCAACGGTCGGGCGCCCGCAGCTCAGCGACTTCGTGCTCGGCGATCGGTCAGAGCCGTTCACGGTAACGACGATCGAGCAGGCTGTCGCGCAGAGCCGCGACCGGGTGATCTTCTCGATCGGCTACGGCCGTACTCCGCATGGTCGGGTGCTCTCCGATTTCGGTGCGCTCGGCAGGCCGGGCGGCGAACGCCTGCTCGCCGTCGCGATGACTCGAGCGCGACGGTCCATGGTGATCGTGACCTGCTTCAAACCGGAGGACATCGACGAAACCCGCATGCAGTATGGAGCGGTCGCCCTCGCCGAAATTCTGGCCGACGTCGATGCCCGCAATGCTGTCGAAGCCGTGCCGGATGACAGCGAGCCGATGCTCGTCGACCTCGCCCGCCGCCTCCAGATCCGCGGCCTGCGTGTCGCCCTCGGCCACCGCGGCAAGCTCGGACTCGTCGCCTCTCACCAGGGCATGTGCCTCACTATCGAGACGGACTCTGCGCTGCACGAAACCAGCTTGCGCGAGTCGCTGCGACTCAGGCCCGAAATGCTGCGCAGGCTCGGCTGGCACTATCTTCGTGTGCATGCTTTCGAGCTTTTCAGTGAGCCGGATGCCGTCGCCGATCGCATCGTCGCCTTGCTCGGTCTCAACTCGGCTCCCATTACCGAGCCCATCCCAATCATTCCGGTTCGGCAGGCGTAACTACGGTGGGCGACCACGTGGCACGGACTCCCCGTGATCGACCTCGCCGTCGGGTCACTACTGAGCCCGTGCCTGGCAGCGATCCGGTTCCGCCCAGGGAGCCACCGCGTCACGCCGAGGGCGAGAATGACAAGCGGCTGAAGGCCGACAAGCCGCCGCACTGGGGCTAGCGCGGCCATCTTCGCGCGCCACCGACTCGCCGGGTACGGCTGTGCTCGAGCGGCTGACTGCGCGCGC
>JAYTEZ010000098.1:0-6031 GCA_043734805.1 Microbacteriaceae bacterium | reverse complement strand
CCTCGGCTTCGGATCTGTGACAAGCGCGCTTCGCCTCGAGGGCGCGGCCGTCGCCTCGAGGGCGAGCAAAGATGAGGTGGATGCCGAGCTCGCACAGCTCTGCGAGTACGCAGGCATTCTGGCTGGCGCGCCCGTGATTGTCGATGCTCGGCTGGGAATCGGCGTGTGCGGTCCTGCGGCCCTGTCCGCGGCAGTGGCGCGCGGCGTTCTGCTGCAACTGGCCCATTCGCTCTCGCCCGCGATCGCCACGCTGTGCGTGCCGGACGATCCGGGGTTGGGGTGGCTGCGTCAACTCCCGCACGCCAACACATCCGTCGCGCCAGACCGCTCCACGGGCTCGTACGTTCGGTGGCAGGCCGTCGGCGAGAGCGCGATCGTCGCCGTGGCGGACGATCAGGAGCTTCTTCCCGGCGAGTGTCGTGTCGTGCTTCGGGTCGGTGGCGGGCGCTCCGCTGAGTTGCTGAGAAATCCGGGCTCCGATTCGTCGCTCTCGATTGACGTGGAATTCGTGTCGAACGAGCAGGCCGTGGCCGGGGCCGAGCTTCTGGCGGCCGCGGCCGAGGCTCGGGGAATTGTCGTTGAGACAGAAGCTGTTCCGGCCGTGGGGGACTTCTCGACGCTGCCGGTCACGCTGGCTGCAGCCGATCACGGTTCGCTGGAGTGCACGTTCGCGTGGGCTTCCGGCGGAACGTTCGCGGTCGACCTGGTCGCGGATGGCCCGCACGCGGTGGTGGGCGGCACAACGGGAAGCGGCAAGAGCGAGTTGCTCGTGAGCTGGGTGCTCGCGATGGCGGCGGCTCATAGCCCGCGAGCGGTCAACTTTCTTCTTGTCGACTTCAAGGGCGGCTCATCGTTCACGTCCGTGCAGGGCCTTCTGCATGTTGTCGGAGTCGTCACCGATCTCGACGATCGTTCCGCCCATCGCGCGCTCCTGAGTCTGCGCGCAGAGCTGCGCTATCGCGAACGGACGCTCGCGGATGCCGGAGCTCGGGCGATCGACGAGCCCGGCGTTGCGCTGCCACGACTCGTGATCGTCGTTGACGAGTTCGCCGCGATGGTCGCCGACTTTCCGGAACTGCACGAACTCTTCGCGGATCTCGCGGCGCGCGGGCGTTCGCTGGGGATTCATCTCATTCTCTGCACTCAGCGGCCAGCGGGGGTCGTGCGCGATGCGGTCATGGCCAACTCGGCGCTGCGCCTGTCACTCCGAGTGAACAATCGCGCTGACAGCGTCGCCGTTATCGGCACGCCGGACGCGGCCCAACTGCAAGGTGATGCGCCCGGCCGTGCATTCGTGAGCATCGCCGGTGGGCCGCCGCAGCTCGTGCAGGTGGCCCGCGCGACCACCAGCGACGTCGCTCGGGTCGCGGCCATCTGGCAGAGCGCCGACACCGACATCCGCCGACCGTGGTGTGACGATCTGCCCCGGGTAGTTCCGCTCGGCGGACTCACGGTAGCCGGTCGTGGAATTCCTTTCGGGCTCCTCGATCTACCGGAGCAACAGAGGCAGCAAATTGCCGTCTATGACCCCGTGTTGCACGGTAACCTGCTCGTGATCGGCGGACAGGGTTGCGGAAAGTCCGAGCTGCTCGCCACTCTGCACGAGGCTCCGGGAGTTGAGCGAGTTCCGCCCTCCATCGAGGAGGCGTGGGACGTGCTCGCGGCCGCCGTCCGGCGGGTGCGCCGCGCAACCGCCGGACCGCGTTTGCTGGTCATCGACGATCTCGATGCTCTTCTCGGTCGATTTTCCGACGATTTTCAGACCGCATTCGTCGACATTCTGGTCGAACTCTTGCGGGAGGGCGGGTCCGCTGGCGTTCGCCTGGCGCTGGCCGTCCGCCGGGTGCCCGCCGTGCTCCAGACGATCGCCGGCCTCTGCGATTCGCGGCTCATTCTGCGGATGCCAACGCGACAGGACCACCTCATGTCTGGCGGGGTCATCGGCTACGCGCCCGATGCCCCGCCGGGAGCAGGGGAATGGCAGGGCGTGCGCCTGCAGGTTGCAATCCGGGAGCTCCGACCTGAGACTCCTGAGCTGCCTGAGTCTCCTGAGCTGCCTGGGTCGCCCCTCGCCCTGATCGACTTTTCGGCGCGTCGTGCCCTTGCCGTTGTATCGACGCGGCCGCGCGACTTCGCCCGCCGACTGCGAGAGTCCGGCTGTCCTCTCGGCGAGGTGATCGAACTCGCCGATCAAACGCCGAGCCACTCGGCCGAAGTTTCCGTGATTGACACACAGTGCCCGAGCGTGATCGTCGCGGACCCTGAGACCTGGCAGTCGCACTGGGGGCTCGTCGGATCCGTGCGATCCAGTGTCAGCATCCTGTTCGACCGATGCAGCCTCGCGGAGTTCCGGGCGGTCAGTGGCCGGCGCACGCTTCCGCCGCCGCTCTCGCCGCTCTCCGGCAACTGCTGGCTGCTCGAGCCGGACGGTGCGGTCAGCAGGGTTCGCGCCCTGCCCGGTGGCTAGGCGAGCACGCTTTCGAGACCGTGGAAGTCGAGCCCGTGAGCCGTCGCGACCGGCTCAAACACCAACTCTCCATGGTGGGTGTTCAGACCGAGCGCCAGGGCGGGGTCGGCTCGGAGCGCATTTTTCCAGCCGAGATTGGCGATCGCTCGAACGTACGGCATTGTGGCGTTCGTGAGGGCGTAGGTTGACGTGTTCGGAACGGCACCCGGCATGTTCGCGACGCAGTAGAACAGTGACCGGTGCACGGAGAAAGTCGGATCAGCGTGGGTCGTTGCATGCGAGTCGGCGAAGCAGCCGCCCTGATCGACGGCGATGTCCACGAGCACACTGCCCGGCTTCATCCTCGAGACCAGATCGTTGCTCACAAGCTTCGGCGCCTTCGCCCCGGGCACCAGCACCGAGCCGATGACCATGTCGGCGGCGACACACGCGCGCTCGATTTCGAACCCGTTCGACGCGATTGTGCGCACGCGGCCCGCGTAGAGGGCGTCGAGTTCGCGCAGGCGCTGGATGTTGGTGTCGAGCACCACCACCTCGGCTCCAAGTCCCACGGCAACAGACACGGCGTTGGTGCCGGCAACCCCGCCTCCGAGCACGACTATCCTGGCCGGATAGGTCCCGGGAACTCCGGGAACGAGGAGTCCTGGCCCGCCGCTCGGCTTGAGCATGGCGTTCGCCCCGACGATCGGAGCGAGCCGCCCGGCAACCTCGCTCATCGGTGCGAGCAGAGGCAGTGCGCGCGATGGAAGTTGCACGGTCTCGTAAGCGATTCCGGTGACCTTTCGTGCCAGCAGTTCCTCCGTCAGCCGACGTTCGGCCGCGAGGTGGAGGTAGGTGAACAGCAACAGGCCGTCGCGAAAGAAACCGTATTCGCTCTCGACCGGCTCCTTCACCTTGAGCAGCAGGTCGGCGGCCCCCCAGGTCGATTCGGCATCCGGAGTGATCCTTGCCCCGGCGGCGGCATAGTCATTGTCGGTGATCGACGATCCGAGACCGGCGCCGCTTTGGATGAGCACTTCGTGGCCGTGCGCCACGAGATCGTGGACACCCGCCGGGGTTATCGCCACCCGGAATTCGTTGTTTTTGACCTCGGTGGGGATGGCGACTCTCATAACGCTCCTGCCTCGACTCGCGAATTGGCGCCCAGCGACCCTGTTGACGCAGCTCAAGCGTAGTCGCGGGCTACGCGTGAATCCGCATCAAAAACGTGCGTCTTCATGCTGATTTCGTGAAGATTGTGTTTCATTATGGGGGATTTGCTCCTTTGTTGGTGGAATTGGAGCCTTCGTTGTGCGAGTATCTACCAACGCGGCTCGACGAAGTCCGCGAATGTTCACCTCGCGAAGGAGTGGCTCATCATGACCGGAACAATGCCGCAGGACCCGATGATCCAGCAGTTGATCCAGCACGCGAGAAAGGCTTCGGTCTCCCGCCGCAACGTGCTTCAGGGCGCCGGTATCGGTGCGGCGGCACTCACGCTCGCCGCCTGTTCGACCGGTGGCGGCGTGACCAAGCTCAAGCCAGCCGTTGACAAGTCGGCAACCGCCAAGTCGCTTAACTGGGCAAACTGGGCCGCGTATCTCGATCAGGACGGTAAGGGCAACTACCCGACCCTGGTCGAGTTCGAGAAGCAGACCGGCATCAAGACCAAGTACGACGTTGCCGTCGATGACAACAACACCTATTACGGCAAGGTCAAGGGTCAGCTGGCGCTCGGCCAGGACATCGGCGCCGATGTCGTATGCCTCACCGACTGGATGGTAGGTCGCCTAATCCGACTCGGCTACACCCAGGAATTCGACCTCGCCAAGATCCCGAACGCCAAGAACCTCACCCCGGCGCTGCAGAAGGCGGACTTCGACCCCGGTCGCAAACGGTCCCTGCCGTGGCAGGGCGGCTTTGCCGGAATATGTTGGAACAAGGAGAAGGTTCCCAACGGGCTCAAGTCCGTCAACGACCTGTGGGACAAGTCGCTCAAGGGTCGCGTCGGCGTACTCTCCGAGATGCGTGACACCATCGGACTCATCATGCTCCAGAGCGGGGTGGACATCACGAGCAAGTGGGGTGATGACCAGTTCAACGCCGCCAATGAGATCTTCAAAAAGCAGGTCAGCGACGGTCAGATTCGCAATATCAAAGGCAACTCCTATCTCGAGGACCTCAAGAGCGGAGACACCCTCGCTGCGATCTGCTGGTCAGGAGACATCACCACCCTGAATGGCGAGGCCGGAAATAAGTGGGAGTTCGCCATCCCCACGGCCGGTGGCACGCTGTGGAACGATAACTTCCTCATCCCGATCGGATCGAGCAAGAAGTCCAACGCAGAGAAGCTAATCAACTACTACTACGAGCCGGAGGTCGCCGCAAAAGTGGCCGCCTTCGTGAACTACATCACCCCGGTCGTCGGCGCCAAGGAGGCAATGCAGGCTATCGACCCGGTTCTCGCCGAGAATCAGCTGATCTTCCCCAACGCAAAAACTCTGTCCACCGCTCACATTTTCCGCAGCCTCACGCCGGCCGAGGAAAACAAGTACGGCGCTGCATTCCAGTCCGTGCTTCTGGGTTCGTAATGGCAAATGGTGCCTTCGCCGATTCCGGCGCCGACCTGGAACTTGTTGGCATCCAGAAACGGTTTCCGGGATTCACCGCCATTGAGGAGATGAACCTCACCGTCCCCGCCGGTTCGTTCTTCGCGCTTCTTGGCCCATCGGGCTGTGGCAAGACGACGACTCTTCGACTCGTGGCTGGTCTCGAAGAGGTCACGGCCGGTCGCATCCTGATTGGCGGCAAGGATGTGACCGAGACCAAGCCGTACCAGCGACCGGTGAACACGGTATTCCAGAGCTACGCGCTGTTTCCTCACATGTCGATCATCGACAACGTCGCGTTTGGCCTCCGTCGCAGGAGAATTTCGGATGCCGTCGGCAAAGCCCACGAAGCGCTCCGGCTGGTCGAGCTCGACCATCTTGCCGCCCGGAGGCCAGCCCAACTCTCCGGTGGGCAGCAGCAGCGGGTCGCGCTTGCGAGGGCGATAGTAAACCGCCCGGCACTGCTGTTGCTCGACGAGCCGCTCGGTGCCCTCGATCTTAAGCTGCGGCGCCAGATGCAGCTCGAGCTCAAGTCGATCCAGGAAGAAGTCGGGCTCACCTTCCTGCACGTCACCCATGACCAGGAGGAGGCCATGACTATGGCCGACACCGTCGCGGTAATGAACAAGGGCAGGATCGAACAACTCGGCGCGCCAGAGGTGCTCTACGAACTACCGCGTACGGCGTTTGTTGCCAATTTTCTCGGCCAGTCAAACCTCTTCACCGGTCCGGTTCTCGACACAACAGCCGACCGGATATCGGTCAACATCGAGGGCCACCAGATTGTGGTGCCGAAGTCGCGGGCACAGCGCCACTCCGGGGAAGTGACGGTGGGAGTCCGTCCCGAAAAGCTCAGCCTGCACCTGTCGGAGCCGAAGGTTGAGGCCGGCCTCAACATACTCGGCCCCGGTCGGATCATCGATGTCTCATTCAGCGGCGTGAGTACCCAGTACATTCTGGCGATCCCGGGTCTCGG
>JAYTEZ010000097.1:0-5885 GCA_043734805.1 Microbacteriaceae bacterium | reverse complement strand
GACGGCGAGACAGTCGATCTCGGGCTGGTCGGCGATGTCACCGCCGTCAACCCGGCAGCGGTGGTCGCGATTCTCGATGCCGGCCGGATTCCCGTCGTGTCGTCGATGGCAACGGATGCCGCGCCTGGCGGACACGGGCTCAACGTCAACGCGGACTCGGCCGCCGCCGCTCTCGCCGTGGCCCTCGGCGCTGCGAAGCTCGTGATCCTCACCGATGTCGCTGGACTGTATCGTGACTGGCCGAACCGCGACTCGCTCGTCTCGGTGATTGACGCCACCGAACTTCGCGCGTTGTTGCCGAGACTCGAATCGGGGATGATCCCGAAGATGACCGCGTGTCTGGCGGCGGTGGACGGCGGAGTCCCCAAGGCCGTGATCATCGACGGTCGAGTGTTGCACTCGATCCTGCTCGAGGCTTTCAAAGCCGAGGGCATCGGGACTGAGGTTGTGCGAGGAGTCGTCCCAGGAAAAGAGGAATCGTGACCACTATCGATGTGCCGTCGACGAACAACTGGCGTGAGCGTTTCGGCGGGGCCATGATGGGGTCGCTCGCGTCCCCGCTGGCTATGCTCGTTCGCGGCGAGGGTGCGCACGTATGGGATGTCGACGGCAAGCGCTACCTCGACTTCCTCGCCGGAATCGCGGTGAACGCTCTCGGCCATGCGCACCCGGCGCTCGTGGATGCCGTGAGCCGTCAGGTGGCGACCCTCGCGCACGTGTCAAATTACTTTGCGACCCCGCCGCAGCTTGAGCTGGCGGAGCGGCTCCGCCGGATCACCGGCGCGGGGGACGCGGGTCGCGTGTTCTTCTCCAACTCCGGGGCCGAGGCGATCGAAGCGGCGATCAAGCTCGCTCGGCTCAACCGTGGTGACGGTCGTCGCACCCGGATCCTCTCGCTCGTCAACTCCTTCCACGGTCGAACCATGGGCTCGCTGTCACTCACCGGCAAGGCGGCACTCCGCGAGGCCTTCGAGCCGTTGTTGCCGGGGGTGGAGCACATTGACACCACCCTTGAGGCACTCGAGGCGGCGATGGACGACCGGGTGGCCGCGTTGTTCGTCGAACCGATCAAGGGGGAGGCCGGCGTTCTCGACCTGCCGGAGGGATACCTCAAGCGCGCCCGTGAACTGGCGACCGAGCACGGCGCGCTCTTGATCCTCGACGAGATCCAGACCGGTGTCGGGCGCACCGGAACGTGGTTTGCCTTCCAGCAGCACGGCATCGTCCCGGATGCCCTCGTCCTCGCTAAGGGGATCGCCGGTGGTGTTCCGATCGGCGCTCTCGTGACGTTCGGCTGGGCATCCGATCTCTTCCAGCCAGGGCAGCACGGCAGCACCTTCGGCGGCAACCCGCTCGCGACTGCGGCAGGCAATGCGGTGCTCGGCGAGATCGAGCGCGCTGGACTCATCGATAACGCCGCTCACCTCGGGTCTCGGTTACGGGAGATCGTCGAGGCAATCGGCTCGCCGCTCATCACCGAGATCCGTGGCCAGGGCGCTCTCGTCGGCCTCGGATTGTCGAAGCCGATCGCGACTGAGCTCGCGGCCGCGGCATTCGCGAACGGCCTCATCATCAATGCGCCCAACGACTCGAGCATCCGAATCGCACCGCCGCTCATCATCGGGGAGGCGGAGCTCGAGGAGTTTCGTGACCTGTTCACCAAGGCACTGGAGACCCCATCCCTGGAGACCCCATCTCCGGAGGCCCCAACCCTGAAGGATCAGTCATGACCCGACATTTCCTGCGCGACGACGATCTGAGCCAGGCCGAACAGACCGCCATCCTCGATCTCGCGGTCGAGCTCAAGAAGGATCGTTTCGCCGTGCGCTCGCTCGCTGGCCCACAAACCGTGGCAGTGATCTTCGACAAGTCGTCGACGCGCACACGAGTGTCGTTTGCGGTGGGCATTGCCGACCTCGGGGGCATCCCGCTTATTATCAGTACGGCTAACAGCCAACTCGGTGGCAAGGAGACGGCGGCGGACACCGCGCGCGTGCTCGAACGCCAGGTTGCCGCGATCGTGTGGCGCACCTTCGCGCAGTCCGGTCTCGAGGAGATGGCGAACGGCACGACGGTTCCGGTCATCAACGGGCTTTCGGATGATTTCCACCCCTGCCAGCTCCTCGCCGATCTCCTCACGATCCGTGAACATCGCGGCGAGCTTGCCGGCCTCACGGTGACGTTCCTCGGCGACGGCGCGAGCAACATGGCGCAGAGCTACCTGCTTGCCGGGGCGACCGCGGGCATGCACGTTCGCGTCGCGTCCCCGGTCGACTACGCACCGACGGATTACGTGGTCGCGGCCGCCGATCTGGCTGCCGCGAAGACCGGTGGCTCGGTCGTTCTCTTCACGGATCCGATCGCCGCGGTAGCCGGAGCGGATGTCGTGGTCACCGACACCTGGGTCTCGATGGGTAAGGAGGAGGAGAAGGCCGAACGCCTGACTACCCTGGGCGACTACCGTGTCGACACGGAGCTCATGGCACTCGCGAAGCCCGACGCCCTGTTCCTGCACTGCCTGCCGGCCGACCGCGGCTTCGAGGTTACTGCCGATGTCATCGACGGTCCGCAGAGCGTCGTCTGGGACGAGGCGGAAAACCGCCTGCACGCCCAGAAGGCGCTCATGGTCTGGTTGCTCGACCGCTAGCCATAGTGCCCGTTCCGGCGGATAGTGCCCCGCGGAACGGCCACTATTAGCCGGAACGGGCACTTTCGGGACGGGCGCACCATTCCCCTCTCCCTAAACTTGACACTCAACACAAGGAGCACTTACATGGCAGAACGCGTTGTCCTCGCCTACTCAGGCGGACTCGACACCTCGGTGGGTATCGGCTGGTTGAAGGATGCGACCGGTAAAGAGGTCGTAGCTCTCGCCGTCGACGTCGGGCAGGGTGGCGAAGACATGGACGACATCCGCCAGCGCGCCCTCGACTGTGGTGCCGTCGACGCGATTGTCGTCGACGCAAGGGACGAGTTCGCCGACGACTTCCTCATGCCGGCGCTCAAGGCGAACGCGCTCTACCAGAAGCGCTATCCGCTCGTCTCGGCGCTCAGTCGCCCGGTGATCGCCAAACATCTTGCTATCGTTGCGAAGCAAATCGGTGCGGACAGCGTGGCTCACGGATGCACCGGCAAGGGTAACGACCAGGTGCGGTTCGAGGCTGCCGTTGCCGCCCTCGCGCCGGAGCTGACGAGCATCGCGCCGGTGCGGGATCTCGCGCTAACCCGCGACAAGGCCATTGTCTACGCGACTGAGCACAACCTGCCCATCCGGCAGAGCGCGGCAAACCCATATTCCATCGACAAGAACGTCTGGGGCCGCGCGGTGGAGACCGGCTTCCTCGAAGATCCGTGGAACGCTCCCATTGAGGACCTTTACGAGTACACCCAGGACCCGAACGTCGACCGCGAGGCTGACGAGATCGTCATCACCTTCGCGCACGGCATTCCCGTCGCGATCGACGGCGTTTCCTACAGCGCTCTCGCGATCATCGAGAAACTGAACGCCGTCGCCGGAAAGCACGGCGTCGGTCGCATCGATGTCGTCGAGGATCGTCTCGTCGGCATCAAGAGCCGCGAGGTCTACGAGGCGCCGGCGGCCATGGCACTCATCGCCGCGCACGAAGCCCTCGAGAGCCTGACCCTTGAACGTGACCTCGGCCGCTATAAGCGTGGCGTCGAGGCGGAGTGGGCGAACCTCGTCTACGACGGCCTCTGGTACTCGAGCCTCAAGCGATCCCTCGACGTGTTCATCGACGACACGCAGCGCTACGTGAGCGGCGACATCCGCCTCAAGCTGCAGGGTGGTCGCGCGACAGTGACTGGTCAGAAGAGCGAGCAGAGCCTGTACGACTTTTCGCTGGCTACCTACGACACGGGCGATACGTTCGACCAGTCCCTCTCGAAGGGTTTCATCGAGATCTGGTCGCTACCGAGCAAGATCTCCGCGCGCCGTGACCTGCGGGACTAGGTGAATTGAGCGTGTCGAAATCTAACGAAGGCAAAACCGGTGACGGTTCGCTCTGGGGCGCACGCTTCGCGAGCGGTCCGTCTCCCGAGCTCGCCCGGCTGAGCCGTTCGACGCATTTCGACTGGCAACTGGCCTCCTATGACCTGCGTGGCTCCAGCGCGCACGCGGCCGCGCTCACCGCCGCCGGATATCTGACCCAGGACGAGCACGTGGCGATGGCCAACACCATCGCCCTGCTCAGCGCCCGCATCGCCGACGGCAGATTCCAGCCGCTCGACTCTGACGAAGACGTGCACGCCGCGCTCGAGCGCGGTCTCATCGAAATCGCGGGCGCGGAGTTGGGCGGCAAGCTGCGCGCCGGCCGCAGTCGCAACGATCAGATCGCAACGCTTATCCGCATGTACCTGCTGGATCACGGCCGGGCGATCGCGCAATTCACCATTCAGCTCATCGACGCGATCGCTGCCAAGGCGGAGGCGTATCCTGGCGCAGTCATGCCCGGCCGGACACACCTGCAGCACGCCCAACCAATCCTTCTCGCCCATCACCTGCTTGCACACGCCTGGCCGCTCGTGCGCGATTTGGAGCGATTGCGAGACTGGCGGGCCCGGGCATCCTTTTCCCCTTACGGTTCCGGCGCGCTCGCCGGCAGCTCGCTCGGTCTCGATGGGCAGCTCGTCGCGACAGAGCTCGGATTTGTTGGTCCGACCGAGAATTCGATTGATGCAACGGCCAGCCGGGACCTCGTCGCCGAGTTCGCCTTCATCACCTCGCTCGTGGGCATCAACCTCTCCCGTTTCGCGGAGGACATCATCATCTGGAATACCCGTGAGTTCGGATTCGTCACCCTGCACGACTCGTTCTCGACCGGGTCTTCGATCATGCCGCAGAAAAAGAATCCCGATATTGCGGAGCTCGCGCGAGGCAAATCCGGCCGCCTGATCGGCAATCTCACCGGTCTGCTTGCAACGCTCAAGGGTCTCCCGCTCGCCTACAACCGAGATCTGCAGGAAGACAAGGAGGCGGTATTCGACTCGGTCGAAACGCTCGAAGTCCTGTTGCCAGCATTCACCGGCATGGTCGCCACGCTCCTGTTCAACACTGAGCGGATGGCGGAGCTCGCGCCTCAGGGTTTCTCCCTCGCGACCGATGTCGCAGAGTGGCTCGTCACCCAGCGGGTTCCGTTTCGCGATGCCCACGAAATCAGCGGCGCACTCGTGAGTTTTTGTGAGCAGCGTGGGATCGAACTCGGTGAACCAACGGATGCCGAGTACGCGGCAATTTCGCCGCACCTGATGCCTGCCGTGCGCGAGGTTCTCACCGTCGAAGGATCGATCGCGAGCCGCACGGGCGCCGGCGGAACGGCCCCGGTTCGTGTCGCTGAACAACTGGTCGCGCTGACCCGCCGCGTTCGTGAGCTGAAGGAGACGCAGTCATGACTCTGAACAAAGACAACCGGCGGCAAAAGCCGCAGCAGAATCGCACCCAGAAGATCGTGATGTGGAGCATTTACGGGGTCGTCGCGGCGATGGCTATTGCTGCGGTGATCCTCTTCTTCGTGAGCGGCGCCAAGCTCTTCTAGCCTCACCGTGGTGGAGGCCTATCTCGGGGAGGCCGATCCGGGGTCCCACGCCTTCCGCGCACCGGGCAAACGCTCGCGGCCTTCGCCCGGGTGTCATCTTCGCAGCTTCCGAGAGGTCGGGAACGTGAGAAGTTGACCCTTCGGGGGCCGGCTCAGCCGCTAGAGCACGATGAGCAGCGCGCAAGCACCCGCCCAGACCAGGCTTACGAGCGTGCCGATGATGAATCGCTCGCGGATTTCCGGGCTGTCGAGTTCGGAGAACCGGCCGAGGCCCTTGACTGCTATCAGCACCGCCACGATCTCGAGGTGCCCGAGCACGATCGCCGCAATGAG
>JAYTEZ010000096.1:0-3090 GCA_043734805.1 Microbacteriaceae bacterium | reverse complement strand
GCGTCGAGGGTGTCGAGACCGGTCAGTTCGGATGCCCACTCGACGAGGTCTTTCTGGCTGATCCGAAACGCATCCTCGAGCGGCCGGGCCGAACCGGTGCTCATGATGAAATCGTCGTTCTCGAGCCGCGGCCAGCCGGTCGCGCCGCCCTTTATCACCTCGACGGCAATGACCGTGTTCATCGCCGACTCGAGTCCGGTTCCGCAGACCTCGCCCTCGCCCTGGCGCGCGTGACCGTCACCGAGTGACAGCATCGCCCCGGCGACGTTGACCGGCAGGTACAGGGTTGTGCCAGCGCGTGCTTCCGGTGTGTCCATGTTGCCACCGTGGGTGGAGGGGGTGACGACCAGCCGCACCTCCCCACCGGCCGGCGCGACACCCACCGTGCCGTGCATCGGGTCGAGCGGAAGCGCCAGGGTGAAGTCCGACCTGGTGGCGCGGAAGGTGGCCGTCCAGGCCTCCAGATCGATGTCGTAGAACCAGACTCGTTCCTCGAGCGGCTCGTTCAACATCGCCGTCTCGTGGGTCGCCGTCAGCGCACCGAACAGCGGGAAGGTGCTGGAGATGGCATGCGCCCGCGCTGGCACGATCGAGACGAAGTGCACCGCGATCATGTCGCCGGGCTCCGCCCCCTGCACCTCGATCGGACCCGACACCGGATTGAGTTCGGCAAAGGGCACGATCGCGCTGGGGCGATCGCTCGGCGAGCGCACGCGACCGCCGAAGCAGTCCTCCGTGCTCACTTCGACGATGTCACCCGGGCGAATACTGATGAGCGGTTCCCGCCCGCCGAACACGTACGAATACTGCTCGGGGCGAGGGGCGAGCGAGTGAACCGCCATCTTTCTAGCGCACCTCGGTGTTCGTGGCTGGTACTTCCGCGGGGACATCCAACGGAACCGGGTTGGTCATGCGCCCCGTGCGATTCAGCACGACGGCCACGATGATTCCGATCGCCAGCCAGGCCACGCCCAGGATCTGAGCGGATGCGCGAGCGTTCCACAGCACCCCGAGGAGGATCGCAAAACCGAGCACCGGGAACACCAGGTGCACGAACCAGCGGCGGGACTTCTGCCTGACTATGAACCACCAGACGACCGCCACATTCAGGATCAGGAATGCCGTCAGGGCACCGAAGTTGACCAGCGCCGCGATGGCGTTGAGCCCGTCGGGAAGGATGGTCAGGTAGATGCCGAGGATGAGCGAGATGCCCGCCACCACGAAGGTCGCGTTCACCGGAACGCTGTGCTTCGCGCTGACCTTGCTGAGGAACTTCGGCAGCTGACGATCGCGTGCCATTGCGTAGAGCAAGCGCGAGGTGGCGGCCTGCGCAACGAGCGCGTTTGCGAAACCCCAGGCAATGGCGGTGGATGCCGCGGTGAGGATGAACATGAAGTGACCGCCGGCGAGTTCCGACGCCTGGTAGAACGCGACCCCGGTTGGATCGCCGTCCTTGATCAGCTTGGCCGGGTCATCCACGAGCATGGAGGCGACCCAGGTCTGCACGATGAATAGCACACCGACGACAAGCAGCGCAGCGATCATCGAACGGCCGAGAGACTTGCTCGATCCCGAGTTCTCTTCGGCGAGGGTCGAGATGCCGTCGAATCCGAGGAACGACAGCACGGCGAGCGACGCGGCGCCGAACAGCAGCGGAAGGGAGAACGTGCTCGGGTTGAAGAAGGCGGCGAAGCTGAAGCCCTGCCCCTTGCCCTGAGCGACGGCGACGATCCCGACGACGAGGAAGATCGCGAGAACGATCAGTTCAAGCACGAGCATGTACTTATTGACGATCGCGGTGAGCTGGATGCCGAGATAGTTGATCACCGTGTTCAGCGCGACGAAGGCGACCAGCCAGACCCAGAGCGGGATCTCGGGAATGATTCCGTTCATCGCGATGGCAGCCGCTAGATACAACAGGCAGGGAATGAGCACATAGTCGAGCAGAATCATCCAGCCCGCAATGAACCCGACCGGGCGCCCGATTCCACGACCGGCATAGGTGTAGACCGAGCCGGCCATCGGGAAGGCTTGCGCCATCTGGGAATACGAGTTGGCCGAGAACATCATGGCCAGAAGCGCGACGATGTACGCGAGCGGCACCATTCCACCGGAGGCTTGGAACACGCCACCAAAAATGGCGAACGGCGCGATCGGCACCATGAAGATCAGGCCATAGATCATGAGGTCGCTGAATTTCAGCGACCGCTTGAGCTCCTGCTTGTAGCCGAATTGTTCGATGGTCGAATGGTCGGTGTGCTCCGGGTTGCCCGGGCTGGTGGTCGCGGTCACGCTGGTTCCTATCTTCGGTGACAGAAAAATATTTCCACATGGAAATTTTGCCTAAGGCTACCGCAAATGAAGCGAGCCGACGACATCCAGGTCCGTGCCTACCGCGCGCGCGAGCGCCACCGGCCGACGTGCGGTGCCAAAACCTCTCGATTGGGGACGGTGAACGGACGCGCGGTCGCCGGCGAACAGCCGCTCCGCGGCGGTTGCCGCCGAGTGTGACCCCAGCAGTCCGCTGGCAAAGAGCGCGGAAAGCAGATGCACGCCGTCGTAGCAACTCTCGGCATACGCACCGGGAAGCGGGGCCACGAGCCCGAACCGCGCGACGTAGGCTTCGATCAATCGCTGGTGCCGCTCGTCATCCTGAAGAATAAACGACGGCATCGCGGAATAGAGCTCACCAGTGTTGTCACCCCCGGCGGCTACCAGACAATTTTCGTCGAGTGCCGTACAGAGCCGCACGAATGCCTCGCCGGCATCCAGTTCCGCGACGGCACGGTGAAACTCGATGCCATCGCGGCCAACCAGGGAGAGCAGGATCGCGTCGGCACCCGCTCGGCGCACCGCGGCAATGAGTTCCGCCGCGTCGACCTGCCCGATCGGAACCAGCCGATTCACGACGACGCGCTGCCCCAGATCGTTCAGCACCCTGGTGGCCACCGCATGCACCTGTCGTGGCCAGACATAATCATTGCCAATCAGCGCCCAGCGCCGAACCCGCCGATGCCGCGCAAGCCAGCCAATCGGTTGGCACAGCTGCTCCTCGGGGTCGCTGCCGAGAAAGACCGATCCCGGAACACC
>JAYTEZ010000095.1:0-3929 GCA_043734805.1 Microbacteriaceae bacterium | reverse complement strand
CGCATCGTCACGCCGTAGAGCGCGTCGGCGATCTCCATCGTCTTCTTCTGGTGGGTGATGACGATGAGCTGGCTCGAGTCGCGCAGCTCCTCGAAGAGGGTGAGGAGCCGGCCCAGGTTGGCGTCGTCGAGGGCGGCCTCGACCTCGTCCATGACGTAGAACGGGCTGGGGCGCGCCTTGAAAATCGCGATGAGCAGCGCGACCGCGGCGAGCGAGCGTTCGCCGCCGCTCAGGAGCGAGAGACGCTCGATTTTCTTCCCCGCCGGCCTCACAGTGACCTCGATACCCGTCGTGAGCAGGTTCTCGGGGTCGGCGAGATGGATGCTGCCGGTGCCGCCCGGGAACAGGATCGGGAACACCGTGTTGAAGGCCGCCCTGGTGTCCTCGAACGCGCTCGAGAAGATGTCCTGCATCTTTTCGTCGATCTCGCCGATGATCGTGAGCAGATCTCGTCTCGTGCCGGTGAGGTCGGTGAGCTGCGCCGTCAGGAACTTGTGTCGCTGCTCGAGCGCCGCGAACTCCTCGAGGGCGAGCGGGTTCACGCGACCGAGCTGCGCCAGTTTGCGCTCGGCTTTTACGAGGCGCGCCTCCTGCTCCGCGCGCACGAACACGACGCCCTCCGAAAACGCAGGAGATTCACCACCGTTTGCATCATCCGCGCCGTCAAGCGACGTTTCGTGGTGAATCTCCTGCGTTTTCGGTGGGGTACTGATGTCGCGGGGCACCGGCTGCTCCGGGCCGTACTCGGCCACAAGCACATCCTCGACGAGGCCCAGCTCTTCGCCCGCCCGCTCGAGCAGGGTCGACAGGTGCAGTTTCTTTTCGTAAACCTGCATTTCGAGACCGTGCACACTCTCGCTGATGGTGGTGAGTCGTTCGCGGAGCGCCTGCTCGCCGCGGCGCAGTTCGGTCAGTTCCTCGTTCTGGGCTGCCCGCTCGGACTCCCTCGAAACGAGTTCGACCCGCGCCTCGGACACCGAGCGGTCGACGGAATCGAGCACCGCCGGCAGCGCGTCGACGACGGTCTGCGCTGACGCCACCTGGCGCCGACGGATGACGGCTCGGCGCGCGGCTTCATCCGCCGCCTCGCGATCCAACTCGAGTTGACGCTCCAGCTGGGTCGCACGCAACTGCTGGGCGCGCACCCGTTCCCGGGCGGTTTCGACCCGCAGCCGGGCTTCCACCTCTCGCTCGCGTGCCTCCTCGAGATCGGCGAGCACACCCTCGCGGGCTGCGACGTCGAGGATGGGGCGGGGGCGTGAGGATGCCGTCTCCAGTTCAAGGGTTGCCCGGTCTGCCGAGGCCGCGGCATCCGCCACCGCTTCCGTCGCGAGCGCGTGACCACGGTCGAGACGCTCGGCCTCGGCCTGCGCCGCCTCGACCTGCACGCGCACCCGGTTCAGTTTCTCGGTCTGCGCCGCGAGCTGCGAGTCGAACTGACGCAGGGCCATGAGCGCGCGCGCCGACTGCTCCTTGGCGACCTCAAGCTGGCCGCGCTGCTCGGCGAGAGCGAAGCGAGCGCGGTCGATGAGGGAGCCGACTTCCTGCAGTCTGGCGTTCGCGGCGTCGCGATCGGCGACGAGTTCGAGGCGCGAGCGCTTGGCGCCGGAGCCGCCGCGCAGCACATACTCGGAGAGCACGTCGCCGGCACGGGTGATTACGGTGATTGACGCCGGCTTGTCTTCGAGCCGGGACCATGCCGCGCGTCCCGCCGCCAGATCATCCGCTATGACGGTCGCGGCCAAAAGGCTGAGCACGCCGGCGGGCGCCGTCACGACGCTGCCGGCCATCACAATGCCCGCCATCGCGCTGCCGTCCATCGCGCTGCCGGCCATCCCGCTGCCGTCGCCGAGGTTGGTCGACGGCACGGTCGCGGACGAAGGCGTGGCAATCACGATCTCCACGCGCCCAAAGTCGTTGCCTGCCGAATGCTCGATGGCATCGATCGCCGAGGAGTGGTCGTCGGCGAGCACGGCATCGGCCAGGGATCCGAGAGCGGCAGCGATCGCGGCCTCGTATCCGGGCTGGATCTGAACATGCTCGGCGACGAGACCCCGGATGCCGCGGAGCCGAGCCGCGACGAGAGAGCTCGAGCCGTCTTTCTGGTCGAGAGCGAGCGAGAGCGCGCCGGTTCGCGCGGCGAGGGCATCGCGCTCGCGCTCATGGCCGTGGAGCTGGTTGCGCAGGCGTTCGATCTCCGCCTCGGCGTCCGTGACCTCGGCCTGCGCGGTCTCGTACCCAGCATCGAGGTCGGTCTCGCCCGCATCGCTGAACGCGGCCTCGGCTTCGAGACCGGTGAATTCGACCTGTGCTTTTTCGCGTCGATCCCGTGCGGCATCGAGCGCCTCCTGCTGCCGCAGAACCTCGCCGCGAACCGCCGCGAGACGTGACGCGGCGGTATCGGTCTGCCCGGTGAGTTTCGAAATTTCGAGGTCGTGTCGCGAGACGAGCGAGGACTGGTAGGAGATCTGTTCGTCCAGCCCGTCGAGGTTGGCGCGGGCGAGCGCTGTCGCGGACTGCGCCTCCTGCCAGATGGCCTCGGCCTCGACGATGGTCGCGGCGAGGCGCGTGACCTCGTCCGCGGCATCCGTGACCATCTGGCGGGTGACTCCCTGGCCGACATCCGGTGCATCGGCCTGCTGGCCGAGAAGCGCGAGACGCTGGTTGGCGAGAGTGTAAAGACTGCGCAGCCGCTCCTGCACCGACTCCAGGCCGAAGGCCGTTCGCCTGGCAAGGTCGACGGCATCGCCAACCTGGGCCTGCACGATGCGATGTTCGCGCAGTTTTGCCTGGTCGAGTTGCTCCTGCAGCACAATGCGTTCGGTCTTGCGTTCGCTCTCGCTCCGCGTGCACGTCGTGATTGCGGAACGCAGTGTGACGACCTCGTCGGCCAGCAGGCGAGCACGGGCATCCCGAACGGTCGACGCGATCGACTGGGCTTCCTTCGCGATCTCGGCCTGGTGACCGAGAGGCCTCAGCTGGCGCCGGATCTCACCGGCGAGGTCGCTGAGCCGTGTGAGGTTCGCCTGCATCGCGTCGAGCTTGCGGATGGTCTTCTCTTTGCGGCGACGGTGCTTGAGGATGCCCGCGGCCTCCTCGATGAACCCGCGGCGGTCTTCCGGACTCGCGTGCAACACCGCATCGAGCTGCCCCTGGCCGACGATCACGTGCATTTCCCGCCCGAGGCCGGAGTCGCTCAGCAGTTCCTGCACGTCGAGAAGCCGACAGGTGTCACCGTTGATCGCGTACTCGCTGCCGCCGTTGCGGAACAGGGTGCGGCTGATCGTGACTTCTGCGTACTCGATCGGGAGCGCGCCGTCCGCGTTGTCGATCGTGAGGATGACTTCGGCCCGACCGAGCGGGCCCTTGGTCGCGGTCCCGGCGAAGATGACATCTTCCATCTTGCCGCCGCGGAGAGTCTTGGCCCCCTGCTCGCCCATGACCCAGGCCAGCGCATCGACGACGTTGGACTTGCCGGAGCCGTTCGGCCCGACCACGCAGGTCACCCCCTGCTCGAAGGCAAAGGTGGTCGGCTGGGCGAAGGACTTGAACCCCTTGAGGGTCAGGCTCTTGAGGTACACCGGCCTGTCCTTCTTTCTCGCCCGCATGCTGGCCCGCGGATGTCTGGCTCAACGGTACCGGAGAGGGGAGGTCATCCCGGGCAGGCGCTGCCCTCTTCCGGCGAACCGTGCTGCCATTCGTCAGCCATGCGGTGCAACGTTTGGCCGCGGGGCTGACGAATGGCGGCACGGTCGCACACTCTGGCGACTGCAGGGCCACGCTCACCCGACCGATGACAAAAGTCACGTTGAGACCGTGAGCGGAGTCGTGGCGCGGGAAAGGCCGCGGGTCGAGGCTGGGCGTATGACAGCTCCCGCCATCCGACTCACCGCCCTCTCCAAGCACTTCGGCGCGGTTCACGCCGTCGT
>JAYTEZ010000094.1:0-3479 GCA_043734805.1 Microbacteriaceae bacterium | reverse complement strand
GACACCGACGATTCCGGCGATCATGCCGATCAGGCTCAGCGTCTTGGAGGGAGCCGCCACCGGAATCCCCGAGTACGGCGCCGCGGGTGCGGGCGGTGTCGGCGGGGTATATCCCGCCGCAGGAGGTGGGGTCAGATTCTCGTCAGTCATGAAAACTCCAAGTTCGTAGGTCACAATCGCCAGCGCTGCCCATAGTGGCACCACGATCCCCCGCTGTCAACGCGCCGCCCCGCGTCCGAATGGATCAGGCCTGTATCACCGTCACGGGGAGGGTCGAATCCGCGCCGAAGGAGAGAGCGGATGGCGGGTGCCCGGCCGCAATCAACTGCGCACCGAGGGCCGCAATCATGGCTCCATTGTCGGTGCAGAGGGACAGCGGCGGAACCCGGAGCTCGATTCCTGCCGCCGCGCACCGCTCCGCCGCGACCTCGCGCACACGCGCGTTGGCGACCACTCCGCCTCCGAGCAGCAGGCGAGGAACACCAAGGTCGCGGCAGGCGGCGACGGCCTTCGTGATGAGCACATCGGTGACGGCCTCACGGAAGCTGGCCGCGACATCCGCGATCGGCACCGGCTCGCCGGCGTCACGTGCTCGCTCGACCCAGCGCGCGACCGCGGTCTTGAGTCCGGAGAAGGAGAAATCGTAGCGGTGCTTCTCCCTGTCCTTCGGCAGGCTGAGTCCGCGCGGGAATCTGATCGCGGTCGGGTCTCCCTCGATGGCCGCGCGGTCAATCTGCGGTCCGCCCGGATACGGGAGGCCGAGGAGTCTCGCCACCTTATCGAAGGCCTCACCGGCCGCATCGTCGATGGTCTCGCCAAGCAGCTCGACATCCGACACGAGGTCTCGGACGAGAAGGAGCGAGGTGTGACCGCCGGAGACGAGCAGCGCCACGGTCGGCAGCTCGATGGCGGTGCCGTCGTCGCGGAGGACATCGGCCCCGACATGTCCGACCAGATGGTTCACCGCGTAGAGCGGCTTGTCGAGAGCGATGGCCAGCGCCTTCGCGGCCCCGACTCCGACCATGAGCGCACCGGAGAGTCCGGGGCCGCTCGTCACGGCGATCGCGTCGAGCTCCTGGAGGGTGATTCCCGCTTCGGCGAGCGCGGCCGCGAGCGTCGGCGTGAGTGCCTCGAGGTGGGCGCGGGCCGCGATCTCCGGCACGACGCCGCCGTAACGCGCGTGCTCATCCATCGAGGAGGCGATGACGTTCGCGAGCAGGGTCGTGCCCCGCACGATGCCGATCCCGGTCTCGTCGCAGCTCGTCTCGATCCCAAGAACGAGGGGGCCGAGAACGAGGGGGGCCGGAACGAGCGCGAGTCGCATGACGATCGCGTCCACGTTGTCCGGCTGATAGTAGCCAACCCGCACCGCGATCTCGTCGAAGCCGAGGGTCGCGTAGAGACGCCGGGGGCCCGGATTGTCGGCCCGCACCTCGAGGAACACCTCCTTCGCGCCCCGCTTCCGGGCTTCGCCGATGAGCGACTGCATGAGGACGCGCCCGAGTCCGCCGCGGCGAGCGGTCTCCGCCACCGCGATGGTCTGGATTTCGCCCTCCAGCGCCCCCGGCGGCGCAAACAGTCCGGCATAGCCGTCGAGCTCGCCGGGAAAGCCGACCCGCTCTGCGACGAGGTAGTAGCACTGGCGGTTGCGGAGATCGCTCAGCATCGCGCTGCCCGACCACGCGTCGTTGCCGAAGGTGCCGGTCTCGAGTTCCATGATGCGATCGAGGTCGTCGGCGGTCGCCCGGCGAAGCTGCCAGGTCATCAGCTGACCCGCTTCGGGGTGCCAGGCACCGTGACATCCGGGGCCCGAAGATAGAGCGGTGCCGGCCCGGCGAATTCGCGACCGTGCAGGGAGAGACCCTCGGCGAGCAGGCCAACCGATGCCGCAGACACGACAACCGCGTCCAGCCTCGGGTAGCGCGCATACCCGTCGACCGCGGCGGGCAGGTCGTCGGGTCGGCACAACCCCGGACCCTGCGTTCCCTTCGGCAGGCGTTCGGCGTCCGCCCCCGAGTACGCGCTCCAATAGACCTCGCGGCGACGGGCATCCGTGACCACCAGCAGCGGGCCATCGTTGCCGCCCGCATAGTGCGCCAACGCGATCGCGTCGTGGCTGACGACGCGCAGGAGCGGCGTGCCAGCGCCGAACGCGAAGGCCTGGGCGGCGGCGATGCCAACCCGCAGGCCGGTGAATGGCCCGGGACCCATGCCGACGGCGACACCGGAGAGCGCGGCGATGGCGACCCCGCACTCGTCGAGGCAGAGTCTGATCAGATCCCCGATCACCTCGGCGTGACGCCGGGTATCCGCCTGGCTGTGCTCGACGAGCGTGCCGAGGCGCCGATCGACGACGGCCACACTCGTACCGGCGGAGGTATCGATGGCAAGAAGCACGCTTCGAGTTTAAGGTTTGGCCAGCCCCAGGTCACGCCAACGGTTGCCGTGACCGACGATCGTCACCTCGCGCGGCTCGACGCCATCCTCGGTCTCGATCCCGCCGACCGGACGCTCGATGGTCAGCTCGAGCCAGTCGTCCGTCACACCGTCGAGCATGCCGGCCGCCCATTCGACGACGACGATGGATGCCGCGAAGTCGATGTCGAGATCGTCGAGCTCGGCCGGACTCGACAGCCGATAGGCGTCGACATGCACAAGCGGCGCCGTGCCGTCGAGTCGCTGGTGCGTCCTCGCCAGCACGAACGTTGGACTGGTCACCGCCCCGCGCACGCCCAGCTGCTCGCCGAGACCACGCGTGAGCGTGGTCTTGCCGGCGCCGAGCTCACCGCTGAGGGCGACAAGGTCGCCGGCACGCAACTCGATGGCGATTCGGGCGCCGAGCTCGGCCATCTCCTCGGGCGTTGCGATCGTGAGCCGCATCAGCGGTAGGTCCGCTCGATCCGGCCGCCGAGGCGCGTCACGATCTCATAATTGATGGTGTCGGCAGCGCGCGCCCAGTCGTCGGCAGAGGGCACACCCGTCGTCGGGTCGCCGAACAGGATGGCGCGGTCCCCGATCGAGACCTCGCCGTCTCCGACATCGATCACGAACTGGTCCATGGCTACCCGGCCCGCCACACGATAGGTCCTTCCGTTCAGAAAGACCGGCCCACGGTTGGCGGCGTGCCGGGGAATCCCGTCGCCGTACCCGAGCGGAACGAGTGCGAGCGTCGTCTCACCTTCGGTGCGGTAGTCGTACCCGTAGGACACTCCGCTGCCTGCGGGCACACGCTTCACGGACACGACTCGCGCGCTCAGTTCGAGCGCCGGGCGAAGCCCGAGGTCGGCCGAGGCCTGGTCGTCGAACGGTGAGAGCCCGTAGGCTCCGATGCCGATTCGCACGAGATCGAACCGGGCGGATGGCACCCGAAGCGCGCCGGCGGTTGCGGCGATGTGCCGGAGATCGGGCGTCAGGCCAGCCTCGCGGGCGAGCCCGATTGCCCGCTCGAACGCGGCGACCTGGGCAAGGTCCTCGTCCTC
>JAYTEZ010000093.1:0-2605 GCA_043734805.1 Microbacteriaceae bacterium | reverse complement strand
CCCGCGCCGCAATCGCCGCCCCCGCGCTCAAGGGACAGGATGACACGTTCCGAGCCGATCGGAACGTGCGATCCTGTCCCTTGAGCGCGGGGTCATCCGGAACAGATAGGGTCGAGTAATGGTATTCAGCGACAACAGCCCCGACACCGATAACCTGGCTGTTCCCGCCCGGCTGCTGAGCCTTCGCCAGAGTATCGACAACGTCGACGCCGCGCTCGTTCACCTCCTCGCGGAACGGTTCAAGTTCACGCAGCAGGTCGGTCGGCTCAAGGCGGCGAGCGGGCTGCCGGCAGCCGACCCTGAACGCGAGGGACAGCAGATCACTAAGCTGAAAGCGCTCGCAGCGGAGTCGCATCTCGATCCGGCTTTCGGGGAAAAGTTCCTGAATTTCATCATCGCCGAGGTCATCCACCAGCACGAGCAGATCGCGAGCACCGGCGCCATCGAGGTCGCAGTCGCGAGGGAAAAGCAGCTCTGAGGTGGGCTGGGATCCCCGCAACATTCCCTCCCAATCGGGCAAGACCTTCGTGGTCACCGGTGGCAATGCCGGCATCGGGTACTTCATCAGCGAACAACTTGCCGCCTCTGGTGCCCGCGTCGTCATCGCGTCCCGCAGCGCACAAAAGACGGCAGCCGCTCTGGCCGCCCTCCGCACCCGAGTGCCGGATGCCCAGGTCGGCTCGGTCGCGCTCGACCTGTCATCCTTCGCCTCGATTCGCGCCGCGGCGGCCGAGCTCAGCCTCCTGGATCGGATCGACGGGCTCATCGAGAACGCGGGAGCCATCATGCCGAGCAAGGAGCGCCGTCTCACCGCGGACGACAACGAACTCATGTTCGGCACGAATCACCTCGGACACTTCCTGCTTACGGCCCTGCTTTTCCCGACTCTCCGCAAGACCCCGGGCAGTCGTGTCGTGACCATGGGCAGCAGTGCGACCCGCCTGACAAAGATCGATCTCGACGACCTCCAAAGCTCTCGCAATTTTTCGGCCTGGGCAGCGTACGGGCAGTCGAAACACGCTACCCAGTCCTTTGGGTTCGAACTGGATCGGCGGCTGAGGGCGGCTGGCATTCCGGTGACCGCGCTGGTCGCGCATCCGGGTGGCGGCCAGGACGGTAATACGCCACGCCGGGAGGGCGTGAACGAACCATCCTGCGGAACGCGAGCCGCGGCCAAGCTGCTTTTCATGGTGGGTGGCGGCAAGGATAAGGCGGCCTGGTCGGTCGTGCGGGCCGCCACTGATCCGGATGCCGTCGGCGGCCAGTATTGGGGGCCGCGTGGCGGCATCAGCGGCCAGCCCCGGCTTGCACATCCCGCTTCCGTAAGCCACGCGGAGCCGCTCGGCCGTGAGCTCTGGCTGAAATCCGAGCAGCTCGTCGGGCAACCCTTCCCGGTCTAGTTCGCCCCGCCGCGTGTCCGCCGCGCGTCCGCCCGCCGCGTGCCCGCCCGTGGCGCGTCCGCCCGTGGCGCGTCCGCCCGGTGGCGCGCCAGCGGCGCGTGGCCGCTAACTGCTGCCTCGGAGGGTGGCTAGTTCCCGACGACGGGGCCGAAGTGCTCCGCGAGGGTGCCGCGATGCGTGGCGCGCAGTTCGTCGAGGGTGAAGGAGAACTGGTCCTGCACCTCGAGAGCACCGCCGACAGTTCCGCCGACCCCACCCGAGGCATCCGTTACCCCGACGCGCAACACGGGAACGCCGCGTCCCCCGCACAGGCCCATGAAACGCACATCGTCCTCGCGGGGCACCGACACCAGCACCCGCGCGCCGGACTCGCTGAAGAGGGCGGCTGTCGCGTCGACGCCGTCGCGCTCCATGATCTCCGAGATCCAAAGCCGTGCGCCGACGCCGAAGCGCAACACCGACTCGGAGACCGCTTGGATGAGCCCGCCATCTGAGAGATCGTGGGCCGAGGCGATGATGTTCTGCTCAGATCCGGCCTTGATCAGCCCCGCGAGGCGCTGCTCGGCGGCGAAGTCGACGACCGGCGGATGCCCGCCAAGATGATCGTGGATGACACCGGCCCAGGCCGACCCGTCGAGCTCGTCGCGGGTGATGCCGAGCAGGTAGAGGTTGTTGCCCTCGTCCTGCCAGCCGGACGGGATGCGGTTCGCGACATCCTCGATCACGCCGAGCACGGCGACCACCGGGGTCGGGTGAATCGGCACGTCGCCGGTCTGGTTGTAGAACGAGACGTTGCCCCCGGTGACGGGAATCTCGAGCTCGAGGCATCCGTCGGCAAGTCCTTCGACCGCCTTGCCGAACTGCCACATGACCTCGGGGTTTTCGGGGCTACCGAAGTTCAGGCAGTCACTGACGGCGACCGGGGTCGCACCGGTGACCGCGACGTTGCGGAACGCCTCCGCGAGGGCGAGCTGCGCGCCCCGATACGGGTCGAGTTGGGAGTAGCGGCCGTTGGCATCCGTCGCGACGGCGAAACCGAGGCCGGACTCCTCGTCGATGCGCACCATACCGCCATCGTCCGGAAACGAGAGCGCTGTGTTGCCCATGACGTAGCGGTCGTACTGGTTGGTAATCCAGTCCTTCGAGGCGAGGTTGCCGCTGCTGAGCAGAGCGACCGCCTGCGCGCGAAGCTCGACAGGCGACGC
>JAYTEZ010000092.1:0-2893 GCA_043734805.1 Microbacteriaceae bacterium | reverse complement strand
ACCGTCGAGCCCGACTTGGAGGAGATGACGACGACCGTCGTCGCGAGCCGGTCGGCGAGGGCGGCGAGTACCTGCCCGGGATCGGTGGAATCGAGAACGGTGAGTTCCACGCCCGCCGTGCGCGTGATGACCTCGGGCGCGAGCGAAGATCCGCCCATTCCACCGAGCACCACGTGGTTGACGCCTTCGGCGTGCAGCTTGTCACGAAGCGCGATGATGTCGTCGATGAGCGGCTCCGAGATGACAACCGACTCTGTCCAGCCGAGCCGAGTAGCCGACCCGTCCTCGGCATCCGGACCCCACAGGGTCGGGTCCTGGCCCGCGATACGAGATGCGATCAGGTCACTCACCAGCTGGGGAACGATGCGTGCGACGGCCTCTCCGGCGGCTCCGCTCACCGTGATGTCGAAGCTCATTTCGTTGCTCCGCTTTGAGCGGACTCGAGCGCTGCAGTCACCGTGTCGAGCAGTTCGTTCCAGGAGACGATGAACTTCTCTACGCCCTCTTTCTCGAGCAGTGCCGTTACTTCTTCATAGGAGATGCCCTGTGCATCGAGCGCATCGAGAACAGAGTTTGCGTCGTCATAGGCGTCGGTCACGGTGTCGCCCTCGATGACTCCGTGGTCGAAGGTGGCCTCGAGCGTCTTCTCCGGCATCGTGTTGACGACGTCGTTGACCGCGAGTTCCGTGACGTAGAGCGTGTCGGGCAGCGTCGGGTCTTTGACCCCGGTCGATGCCCAGAGCGGTCGTTGCCTGTTCGCACCGGCGGCGAGCAAACCCTTCGCTCGCTCACTGTCGAATGCCTGCTCGAAGGTCTGGTAGGCGAGTCTGGCGTTTGCGATTCCCCCCTTGCTCTTGAGCGCGAGCGCGTCCGGCGTGCCGATCGCCTCGAGGCGCTTGTCGATCTCGGTGTCGACGCGGGAGACGAAGAATGATGCGACGGAGTGGATCGTCGAGAGGTCGAGGCCAGCAGCCTTCGCCTTCTCGAGCCCGGACAGGTAGGCGTTGATGACCTCGCGGTGGCGCTCGAGGCTGAAGATCAGCGTGACGTTCACGCTGATGCCGGCACCGATCGTCTCGGTGATCGCCTCGAGACCCTCGATGGTCGCCGGGATCTTGATCATTGCGTTCGGACGGTTGACCTTTGCCCACAATTGCTTCGCCTGCGCGGAAGTCGCGGCGGCGTCGTGGGCGAACCCGGGTTCAACCTCGATCGAGACGCGGCCATCCTTGCCGCCGGTTGCGTCGTAGACCGGGCGGAAGATGTCACTCGCATTGGCGACGTCAGTCGTCGTGATCTCGAAAACGGCCTCGGTGACGGACTTGCCTGCTGCGGCAAGTTCCGCGACCTGGGCGTCGTAGGCCTCGCCCTTGGCGAGCGCGCTGGCGAAAATCGTGGGATTGGTCGTGACGCCGACGATGTTCCGCTCGGCGATCAGCTTCCCGAGTCCACCAGAGGTGATCCGCTCGCGGGACAGGTCGTCGAGCCAGATGCTGACGCCCAGCGTCGACAGGGCTGCGGTGGGGGTATTTTCAGTCATTGCTCAATCTCTCCTAGTAGCCGGCGCCCTACTGGGCGGCCAGTGAATCCCTGGCCGCCGCGATTGCGTGTTCGGTCGTCATGCCGAATTCGCGGAACAGAGTCTTATAGTCAGCGGATGCGCCGAAGTGTTCGATCGACACGCTGCGTCCAGCGTCACCGACGTAGCCGCGCCAACTGAGGTCGATTCCGGCCTCGATCGAGACCCGCGCCGTCACCGCCGCCGGAAGTACTGACTCGCGATATTCGGCGGTTTGCTCTTCGAACCATTCGAGGCTGGGAGCGGAAACAACGCGCGCGTTGATACCTTCCGCCTTGAGCTGCTCGCGAGCATCCACCGCGATCTGCACCTCGGAACCGGTTGCGATGAAGATCACGTCCGGGGTGCCGTTGGGCGCCTCCGCGAGTACGTAAGCGCCTTTCGCGACGTGCTTCGCCGCCGCGAAGGTTTCGCCGTTTGCTACGTCGTCTCCGCGCTCGAACACCGGAATGTTCTGACGGGTCAGGATAATTCCGGCCGGCCCGCCGCGCCGCTCAAGGATCGTCTTCCAGGCCCATGCGACCTCGTTCGCATCGCCCGGGCGCACGATGTCGAGTCCGGGGATGGCACGGAGAGAAGCGAGCTGCTCGACCGGCTGATGTGTCGGCCCGTCTTCGCCGAGGGCCACAGAATCGTGGGTCCAGACGTAGATCGTCGGAGCTTTCATGAGCGCGGCAAGGCGTACAGCTGGGCGCATGTAGTCACTGAAGATGAGGAAGGTACCGCCGAATGGGCGGGTGTTTCCATGGAGCACGATTCCGTTCAGAATCGCACCCATCGCATGCTCGCGAATGCCGAAGTGCAGCACGCGACCGTACCTGTTGCCCGTCCATTCGTGGGTCGATCTCTCGGCCGGGACGAAGGAAGCCGCGCCCTCGATGGTCGTGTTGTTCGACTCAGCAAGGTCGGCGGATCCACCCCACAGTTCCGGAATGACGGGACCGAGTGAGTTGAGCACCTTACCCGATGCGGCACGGGTTGACACGTCCTTGCCAGCTTCGAAGAAAGGTAGGGCCTCCTCGACTCCGGTTGGCAATTCGCCGGATCCGATTCGGTCAAGAAGCGTCTTGCGTTCCGGGTTCGCTGCGGCCCAGGCGTCGAACTGTTGATCCCACACGGCGTGTGCGGCCTTACCGCGATCGACGGCCTTACGAGTGTGCGCGAGCACCTCAGGGTCGACGTCGAAGGTCTTTTCCGGGTCGAACCCGAGCACCTCTTTCACCGCCGCGAGCTCCTCTGCCCCGAGGGCCGATCCGTGGATCTTGCCGGTGTTCTGCTTCTTCGGGCTCGGCCAGCCGATGATGGTCTTGAGGA
>JAYTEZ010000091.1:0-6742 GCA_043734805.1 Microbacteriaceae bacterium | reverse complement strand
GGTGACCTGCAGCCGGGGCTCGATCCCGATCTGCTGCAGCCGGAATCGCGCGAGTGATTCGATGATGGACTCCGAACGACCATCGATTCTGGAAAGTAGGCGCCGGAGCCGGCGGGGAATGTTGCGAATGTCCTCCTGCCAGTCCGCCATGCTCAGATAGCCCGCTTGGAGCGCAGAGTCGACCGCGGCGACGACGACTTCCGGGCTGCAGCACCAAATCATTGCGCGGAGGCATTCCCGTGGCGACGCGACGAATCGCGTGCCTGCGGCATCCGTTCTGTCACGCCAATGGACGACGGTCTCGCTGTTTTTCATTCCCGAGAGCCGCTGTCTCGGATCGATTCTGCTGCGTAGCCGTGAGTTGTGCGCGACGACATCGACGTGCAGGCGAGTTGTTGCGCGCACCCAGAGATTGTGATGTGCTGCACCGGAGATGCATCCGAGTCGTCCGCCCACCCTGACGGCCTCCGCGAGTTTTGGCTCACAGTCGGGGAGGCAATACCACCCTTGACGCACCCGGACGAGGATTTCAGCGAATACCGCGTGGCTCAGGGACCGGGAACTCCAACCCGCTCGGAGCAATTCGTGTGTAGCAGCCAGGCCGCCGAGCGATTTTACGTCGTCTGTGATTGTCATCCACCGAGAATGTCTGCTCGCCGATCGGCACGCGGGGGTACTGGCGTTCTGGTGGATAACGGGGCTGCATGTGTCAAATGCAGGAGAAGACGGTTACCAGCGCATCCGACCCCAAGTAAACGGTGAAACTCGCAGCAGCAACTCCTGCATTTCGTACAAGGAGGGGCGGGGCTGGGCGGCGCGCGGCTTAGGCGTGGAGTGCGGCGTTGAGCTCGACACCGGTACCGGCGCGCGACAGCACCTCGACCGCGCCGGTGACCGAGTTGCGGCGGAAGAGCAGGCCCGGAACTCCGGAGAGCTCCTGCGCCTTGACCAGTCGAGGGTCCGTTCCGTCGAGCACGACGACCTTCGTTCCGGCGGTCACATAGAGGCCGGCCTCCACGACCGAGTCATCGCCGATCGAGATGCCGATGCCGGAGTTCGCGCCGAGCAGCGCGCGCTGGCCGACCGCGACGCGTTGGGTGCCGCCACCGGAGAGCGTGCCCATGATGGATGCGCCGCCGCCGACATCCGAGCCGTCGCCGATCACGACGCCCTGCGAGACGCGCCCCTCGATCATGGACGTACCGAGCGTTCCGGCGTTGAAGTTGACGAAACCCTCGTGCATGACGGTCGTGCCGGGGGAAAGGTGTGCGCCGAGTCGCACCCGTGACGCGTCGGCAATCCGAACCCGGCTCGGCACAAGGTAGTCCAGCAGTCGCGGAAACTTGTCGATGCCGTGCGCCACTATGCCCTGCCGCTGCAGGGTCGGTCGTAGGCGGTCGAAGTCGTCGGGATGCACGGGGCCGGCGTTCGTCCAGACCACTATCGGCAGCTGGCCGAAAATGCCGTCAAGGTTGAGCGTGTTCGGTTGCACGAGCAGGTGACTGAGGAGGTGCAGGCGAAGGTAGGCATCCGGGGTCGAGGCGGGCGCGGCATCCAGATCGATCTCGACCGTGACGAAGTCGATCCGGACGTTGCGGCGATCGTCGGCGCCCGTGAGCGCCTCGAGGTCGGCCGGGGCGATGTACGGGTCGCGGCCCGCCGGCAGGCTGCCGAGCGACGGCGCCGGAAACCACGTGTCGAGCACCGTGCCGTCGCCAGCGATGGTCGCGAGTCCGTAGCCCCAGGCCGCACGTTCAGTCATGCCACCAGAGTACCGAGTCGCCCGCGACTAGAATTCCAGAATGCCCGTCGCCGATCCGACCCTGCCCGTGCTCGACCTGGCCGCATCCTCGATTGACATCACGCGACAGCTCTGCGACATCGAGTCCGTCTCCGGCAATGAGCGAACGGTGACGGATGCCATCCAGGCAAGCCTCGCAGGCCTCGCTCACCTCGAAATCACGCGCGAGGGTGACGCGATCGTCGCCCGCACCACCCTCGGTCGCCCAGAGCGCGTCATCATTGCCGGCCATACGGATACCGTGCCGGTCAACCACAACCTGCCGACTCGCTTTGAGACGGAAGGGAGTGTCGATTACCTCTGGGGCAGAGGCACGGTCGACATGAAAGCTGGCGTGGCCGTGCAGCTCAAGCTCGCAGCGGAGCTCGTCGCGCCAGCACTGGACGTGACCTGGATCTGGTACGACCACGAGGAGGTCTCGGCCAAGCTCAACGGCCTCGGGCGTCTCTCGCGCACGTTTCCCGAGTTGCTGCACGGTGACTTCGCGATCCTCGGTGAGCCGACCAACGCCTCAATCGAGGGCGGATGCAACGGTAACCTCCGGGTCGAGGTTCGCGCCTTCGGCAAGCGTGCCCATTCGGCGCGCGCATGGATCGGTCACAACGCGATCCACGATGCGGCTCCCATCCTTGGCATCCTTGCCGCCTATCAACCACGCGCGGTCGAGGTCGAGTCGCTGGTCTACCGGGAAGGCCTGAATGCGGTCGGCATTTCGGGCGGGGTGGCCGGTAACGTCATCCCCGACGAGTGCATGGTGCACATCAACTACCGCTTCGCGCCGAGTCGCAGCGCTGCGGAAGCGGAGCAACACCTCCGTGAGCTTTTCGCGGGGTTCGACCTGACCGTGGTCGACAGCGCAGAAGGGGCCCGCCCGGGTCTTGACGCCCCGCTCGCGCAGAAATTTCTCGCCCTGGTCGGCGGCGAAGCCCAGCCGAAGTACGGCTGGACCGATGTCGCCCGCTTCTCGGCCCTTGGCATCCCGGCGGTCAATTACGGTCCCGGCGATCCGCTCCTGGCACACGCCGACGACGAGCGAGTCCCGGTGCACCAGATCACGGAGTGTGAGCGGGGACTCCGAGCGTGGCTCACCGCCTTCTGACACCCGCTCGGGTTCGCTATCGGCTGACACCATGGTGGGTCAAGGTTGTTGTTGTCTGGCTGGTATCCCGGGTTATCACGACGAGCCTGTTGTTGCTCTTCGCGAGCTGGCAGGAGAAAAACCTGTGGACCGGCAGGCATCCCGGCTATCTTGCGTACGCACAGCTCTGGGACAGCACCTGGTACCACATCGTCGCGGTGAGTGGTTATCCGTCTGTTCTGCCGACGACGCCTGCGGGGCAGGTGGCGGAGAACGCGTGGGCATTTTTGCCCGGATACCCGATGCTTGTTCGAACCCTCATGGTCGTGACCGGTCTTCCGTGGGAACCGCTCTCGGTGTTCGTCTCGCTCGCCTTCTCGCTCGCGACCGCGCTCATGCTCTACCGTCTGATGCGACTGAGGCTCCCTTCGGAGACGGCACTCTTCGCCGTTGTGCTGTTCTCTGTCGCCCCGCTCTCGCCGATTCTGCAGGTCTCCTACGCGGAACCCATGCACGCCTTCCTTCTCGCTCTGGCGCTCTACCTGCTGCTCCGGCGACGCTATGTCCTGCTGTTCCCGGTCGTGGCGCTCATGTCGATCACTCGACCGAGCGGCCTGGCTTTTGCGCTTGCTCTCGCCCTGCACGTCCTGTACCGCTGGTTCACTCGCCGCCGTGATCCGTTCCCACCGCTCGAACGCGTGCTCTCGATCGGCCTCGCGGCATTCAGCGTGCTCATGGGATTCGCCTGGATGCTGATCGCCTGGGCGGTCACCGGATCGCCGTCCGCCTACACGAACACCGAACTCGCCTGGCGCGCGCCGTATATCGGCTACCAGGAGCTGCGACCGTTCGCGCCCTGGCTCCAGGGCGCGAAATTCTGGGACGCGCAATGGCACCTCGGCGGGTGGGGTATCCCGCTGCTCATTCTTCTCGTGGCGCTGTTCGCAGCCTCGCTCTTCACGCCGTGGGTGCGGCGACTCGGCGTGGACATCCGGTTCTGGTCCGCCAGCTACGGGCTCTATCTGCTGGCGGTGTTCTTTCCACAGTCCAGCACCTTCCGACTGCTCCTTCCGTTGTTCCCCATGTTGGGGGCGGTGGCGCAGCCACGATCACTCGGCTACCGGGCGTGCCTCGTCGTACTCTTCGTCGCCGGACAGTTCGGCTGGCTCTACCTCTGCTGGTGGGTCAACGGCTACGACTGGACGCCGCCGTAGGGGCGCGTGCTCGCGGGACGCCGAGCCCTCGTTTTCGGGTTAGCGCTCAGGTACGGGATAATGGAAGTCATTCCACGAAAGGGGATCCATCATGGCAGCCATGAAGCCGAGGACCGGAGACGGGCCAATGGAGGCTGTTAAGGAGGGTCGCCTCATCATCGTGCGCGTTCCGCTCGAGGGCGGGGGCCGCCTCGTCGTTTCCGTCAATGACGCAGAAGCCAAAGAACTTCACGACGCGCTCGCCGGAGTTGTGGCTGCGGTCTCCTAACGCTCTAGATTTTGGTGATCTGCAGCAACCCGTCGCCGACCGGTGACAGGGCGCTGATAACCGCATCGGATGCCGCAATCTCCTTGAGCAGGGAGCGGAAGCCGCTGACGGTATCGTCACGCTGTGCCGGATCCGCCACTCGTCCGCGCCAGAGCGCGTGCGCGACGAGTACGGTGCCGCCGGGGCGAACCAGGCGCAGTCCGTGTTCGACGTACTGGATGACGGACTGCGGATCGGCATCCACCAGCACGACATCATACGATTGTTCGTTCATTCTGGGCAGAACATCGGTGGCGCGCCCGGCGATCAGCCGCACCCGGTTGGCCGGGATTCCGGCATCGGTAAACGCCTTCTTCGCGGACTGCTGGTAGTCGAGTTCGAAATCGATGGAGGTGAGCGTCGCCTCGGGCGCTCCGGCCAGGAGCCAGAGTCCGCTCACGCCGACCCCGGTGCCGATCTCGATGATGTTCGCGGCATCCGTCGCGGCGGCGATAACCGCGAGCTGCGCCCCGGTCGCCGGGCTCACCGGATCGATGCCGAGTTCGATCGAATGTTGCCGCGCCGCCGCAATCTCCGCGCGCTCAACAATGAAGTCCTCCGCGAACTTCCAGTTCGAATCATTTCCTGCCACGTGCACTCCTTGTTCCTACACAGCGTAGGGGAGTCATCCAGAACTGAGGCGTTAGTCTGAACGGGTGTTGTTGGGCCTAACTTTCGACAAGCTGATCGTGATCGGGGTGATCGCGGTCTTTTTGCTCGGCCCGGAGCGGATCCCGCACTACGCAGCGCAACTCGGTCGGCTCGTGCGCAACCTCCGCCAGATGGCGAATGGCGCCAAGGAGCGCCTGCGTGACGAGATGGGACCGGATTTCGACGACGTCGACTGGAAGAAGCTCGACCCCCGACAGTACGACCCCCGGCGCATCATCCGCGAGGCCCTGATCGATGAGCCAGAAGCACCGCAGGAGCCGGTCGCGATCGTGCAGCCGAGTGGCGAATCGGCATACGCGAAGCGCAAGCGGCTTCTGGCCGAGAAGGCGGAAGTGCCCTACGACAACGAGGCGACCTGAGCCAAGCTGGATGTAGTTCTTAGCGACGCCTGATCGCCTTAAGAGCAACGAGCAGAATGACCATGAGGCCGCCCAGCCGCGCGAACTCTGCGCCCGTGCGCGGAAGCGTCATGAGGCCGGTCGACCGGGCGACGGTGCGGGCGTCGACGAAACGCAGGATTCCTTCGCGACCGTTGCGGCGACCGAGCCCCGACTGCTTCATGCCGCCCATCGGAGCATCGACGGACGAGAATGTCGCGCGGTAGCCCTCGTTGATATTGACGCTCCCGGCATCGATGAGCTCAGCCACCTGGCGCGCGCGACGGACCGAGCCGCTGAAAATGGAGGCGTTGAGCCCGAACACGGAGTCGTTGGCCGCGGTGATCGCATCCGCGACCGAATCGACGACCGTGATGGCGACGACCGGTCCGAATGTCTCATGGTGGTAACAGTCCATGTCGTCGGTGACGTTCGCGAGCACGGTCGGTTCGAAGAACAGCGGACCGAGGTCCGGCCGCGGAATGCCACCGGTGAGAACCGTCGCGCCCTTAGCGATCGCGTCCGCAATGTGCGCCTGCACTCGCTCGAGTTGGGACACAAGGGTGAGGGATCCGACATCCGTCGTAAAGTCGAAGGCCGGTCCCTGCACGAGCTCGGCGGTACGGTCGACAAACTCCCTGGTGAAGGCGTCGGCCACCGAACGGTGCACGTAGATCCGCTCAATCGAAACGCACAGCTGCCCGAGGGAGGCAAAGCAGGCGTACACCGCGGTTCGCGCTGCCCGCTGCGGATCGACATCGTCGAGCACGATGAGCGGATTCTTGCCACCGAGTTCGAGGGCGGCACCGATGAGTGATTGAGCGGCTCGTTCCGCGACCTTCCGGCCGGTAGCGGTCGAGCCGGTGAAACTGACGAAGTCGGCGTTATCGATCACCGCGCTGCCGATCTCGTCACCAGCTCCCGCGACGACGGCCCAGAGTTCTGCCGGAACACCCGCGTCGATGAATGCTCGTCGAGCGGCCAGGATACTGAGCGTTCCCTGGTTGTCGGCCTTCTGGACGACACCGTTACCCGCGGCCAGCGCCGGGACGACGTCGAACAGCGACAGGCTGAGCGGATAGTTCCAGGGCGTGATGACACCGACGACGCCCTTCGGCCGATAGCCGACGCTGGTCCGGATGAGAAGCGGGATACCGGCGCGCCTGGCCCGCGGCTTCAGCACGCTCTTCGCGCTCACCGCGTAATACCGTGTGGTGCTCACACCGATGAAGACCTCCTCGAAGGCCTGGCCACGGGTCTTTCCGGTCTCCGTCTGCAGGGCGTCGATGAGAA
>JAYTEZ010000090.1:0-2152 GCA_043734805.1 Microbacteriaceae bacterium | reverse complement strand
GAGCGTCTGGCCGCCGCCGACCGCGGCGGGCCGGAGCGGTCCCGTGAGCGGCACGTCGCCCGCGGCAAGCTTCTTCCCCGCGAACGAATCGATGAGCTGCTCGATGAGGGAAGCCCCTTCCTCGAACTGTCACCGCTTGCGGCCAACGGCCTCTACGACGACGAAGCGCCGGGGGCCGGAGTCATCACGGGCATCGGCCTCGTCCACGGCAGACCCGTGCTCGTCATCTCGAATGACGCGACGGTCAAGGGTGGAACCTACTTTCCGCTCACGGTGAAGAAACACCTGCGCGCTCAGGAGATCGCCATCGAGAACCGGCTGCCGTGCATCTACCTCGTGGACTCCGGTGGCGCGTTCCTGCCCAAGCAGGACGAGGTATTTCCCGACCGCGATCACTTCGGTCGGATTTTCTTCAACCAGGCCCGGATGTCTGCGGCGGCAATTGCGCAGATTGCCGCTGTCCTTGGGTCGTGCACCGCCGGTGGTGCGTACGTTCCGGCGATGAGCGACGAGACCGTGATCGTGCGCAACCAGGGCACGATTTTCCTCGGCGGTCCGCCGCTCGTGAAGGCAGCGATCGGTGAGATCGTGACGGCTGAGGAGCTCGGCGGTGGGGAGCTCCATGCGCGCGTCTCCGGTGTCACCGATCACCTCGCTGACGATGACCGGCACGCCCTTGGCATCGTGCGCGACATCGTTGCCACTCTTCCGCCACCGGGTGCGCCAGCCTGGGAAGTCATCGAAAGCCGCCCCCCGCTTATCGACGAGAACGAGCTGTACGGCGTCGTGCCGAGCGACGTGCAAACACCGTATGACGTGCGCGAAGTCGTTGCGCGCCTCGTCGACGGGAGCGAATTCCACGAGTTCAAGCAGGAGTACGGCACGACGCTCGTGACCGGTTTCGCTCACCTGCACGGGCATCCGGTCGGCATCGTTGCGAACAACGGTGTGCTGTTCAGCGAGTCGGCGCTCAAAGGCGCTCACTTCATCGAGCTGTGCGACCAGCGCGGCATTCCGCTCGTGTTCCTGCAGAACATCTCCGGTTTCATCGTCGGCACGGATGCGGAGGCCGGCGGCATCGCCAAGAACGGCGCCAAGATGGTGACCGCGGTGGCCACGGCTCGAGTACCGAAGCTCACCGTGGTGATCGGCGGATCGTTTGGTGCGGGCAACTATTCGATGTGCGGGCGAGCTTTCTCCCCGCGTTTTCTCTGGATGTGGCCGGCCAGTCGCATCTCCGTCATGGGCGGCCAGCAGGCGGCGTCGGTACTCGCGACGGTTCGACGTGAGCAGGTCGAGGGTCGCGGGGAAAGGTGGTCCGCCGAGGACGAGGCCGCGTTCACCACCCCCATCACCGAGCAATACGAAACGCAGGGCAGTCCGTACTATTCGACCGCCCGGCTTTGGGACGACGGCATCATCGACCCGGCGGACACGCGCACGGTGCTCGGACTCGCGCTCGGGGTATGCGCCGCGGTTCCCCTTGGCGCAACCTCATTCGGATTGTTCCGGATGTGAGCGGCGCCATGGTCACGAACTCCCTATCCGGCACCGCCCTGTCCGGCACCGCGCTGTTCGGCACCGTCCTGGTCGCGAATCGGGGCGAGATCGCCTGTCGCATCCTCCGCACCCTGCGTCGGCTGGGCATCCGTTCCGTCGCGGTCTACAGCGACGCCGATCGCGATGCGAAGCATGTGGCGCTGGCGGACGTCGCGGTTCGACTGGGGCCCGCAGCTCCCGTGCACAGCTACCTCGATGTCGAGGCGGTCATCGCGGCGGCGAAGCTCACCGGGGCCGATGCCATCCACCCCGGGTACGGCTTCCTCTCCGAGAACTCCGGATTCGCGCGCGCCTGTGCCGAGGCCGGCGTTGTTTTCATCGGCCCCGGCATCGACGCGCTTCAGATCATGGGCGACAAGATTCGAGCGAAGAATCACGTTGCCGAGCGCGGAGTGCCCGTCATTGCCGGTCTGGACGAACCGAGCCTCGACGACGCGCAGCTGATCGCCGCCGCACCACAGGTCGGGTATCCCCTGCTGATCAAGCCGTCGGCCGGGGGAGGGGGCAAGGGCATGACGGTCGTCGAGAAACCGGAAGAGCTTCCCGACGCGCTCGCGGCGGCCCGGCGGATCGCGACCGCCGCCTTCGGGGA
>JAYTEZ010000089.1:0-2510 GCA_043734805.1 Microbacteriaceae bacterium | reverse complement strand
GCAACCGGAAGGGAATAGACATGTTCACCGGAATCATCGAAGAGCTGGGTGAGATCGTCGACTGGACAACAACGGCGGATGCCGCGCGCCTGACGGTCCGCGGACCACTCGTCGTCTCCGACGCACGCCACGGCGACTCCATTTCCGTGAGCGGTGTCTGCCTCACCGTCGTGGACAAGGGGGAGGACTGGTTCACCGCCGACGTCATGGCCGAAACGATCGCGATGAGCACCCTTTCCGCTGCCACCATCGGTGCGCGGGTGAACCTCGAACGCGCCGCGCAGGTCGGCGATCGCCTCGGCGGACACATCGTGCAGGGTCACATCGACGGAACGAGTTCGCTGCTCGGCATCACGGAGGGCAGCGCCTGGCGGGTGCTTCGTTTCACCCTTGCTCCCGGTCTGGCGTCGCTGGTGGCAAGCAAAGGCTCGATCGCCGTCGATGGAGTGTCCCTGACCGTGAGCGCGGTCGGCGACGACTGGTTCGAGGTGTCCCTGATCCCCGAAACCCTCGCCGTCACCACCCTCGGCCTGAAGGCCGTTGGCGATTGGGTGAATGTTGAGACGGACATCCTGGCGCGGCACGTGGCCCGCCTCATCTCGGCAAGCGCCAGCACCGAAAGCACCGACAGCAGCGCCAGCACCGAAAGCACCGACAAAACCAAAAAACCCGAAGTAACCGAACCAATCGAAAGGAGCCACTCATGAGCCTCGCCACTATTCCCGAAGCCCTCGATGCCCTGCGTGCCGGTCGACCGATCATCGTCGTCGACAACGAGAGTCGCGAAAACGAGGGCGACGTCGTGCTCGCCGCAGAGTTTGCGAGCCAGGAATGGCTCGCCTGGCTGGTGCGCAATTCGTCCGGTTTCGTCTGCGCCCCCATGACCAACGAGATTGCGGATCGACTCGAGCTGCCGGTCATGGTCGCCAACAACGAGGACTCGCGCGGCACCAACTACACGGTCTCCGTTGACGCCGCCGACCGGCTCAGCACGGGAATCAGTGCGGCCGACCGAGCGCACACGCTGCGCGTGCTCGCCGACCTCGAGTCCACGCCGTCGAGCCTGCACCGACCCGGTCACATCCTGCCGTTGCGGGCAATGGATGGCGGCGTGCGGGAACGCGATGGCCACACCGAGGCGGCGGTCGACCTGCTCAAGCTGGCCGGCCTCACGCCGGTCGGGGCAATAGCCGAGATCGTGCAGGATGATGGCGAGATGATGCGCCTGCCCGGTCTCATCCAGCTCGGCGAGCGCGACAACATTCTGGTCATCACGATCGAGGCGCTCATCGCCCACCTGCAGGCGACACACTGCGACACCGATGTTCCCGTGGCCTTCCCCATCCCCGAAACCTCCCGCGTCATCTTCGAGGTTGAGACCACCGTCCCGACCGCTCATGGCGAGTTCCGATTTCGCGCCTACCGCGACCGGATGACCGGCGCCGACCATCTCGCGATCATTTCCGGTGACCCGCAGGATGGAGCGCTCATGCGCGTTCACTCCGAGTGCCTCACGGGCGAGGTCTTCGGTTCGCTTAAGTGCGAGTGCGGGCCCCAGCTCAATTCCGCCCTTGACCAGATCCAGGCGGACGGTGGCGTCGTCATCTACATGCGCGGTCACGAGGGTCGCGGCATCGGCCTGATCAACAAACTCAAGGCCTACCGCCTGCAGGAGAACGGCCTCGACACACTCGATGCGAACGTGGCCCTCGGCTTCCCGCCCGATGGTCGTGACTACGGTGCGGCGGTTGCGATCCTCGAGGATCTCGGCCTCTCCGAGGTGCGCGCGATCACGAACAATCCGGAGAAACTCCGGCAGCTCCGCGAGCGCGGCATCACCGTACTCGAGCAGGTTCCCCTCGTCGTCGGCGTCGGCAGTTTCAACGAGCGCTACCTTGAGGCAAAGCGCGACCGGATGGGCCACATCCTTCCCGAGAACACCGAACTCGAAGAGGCGGCGCGTGCCCACAAGCGCATCCTCGAAACCCCGAAGGGACATCTCGCATGAGCGGCGCAGGAGCACCGGAAATCGACTCCGACGGCCATGGGCTGAAGGTCACAATCATCGCCGGCCTCTGGCACGAGGAGATCACGAACGGGCTGCTCGCCGGCGCCAGACGCGTGCTCGCGGCCTCCGGTGCCGAGGTGACAGAAGTTCGCGTGCCGGGAAGCTTCGAGCTGCCGGTCGTGAGCCGAGCCGCCCTGGAGAACGGAGCGGATGCCGTGGTGGCCCTCGCGGTGATCATCCGTGGCGGCACCCCACACTTCGAATACGTCTCGGATGCCGCAACCAGCGGCCTCACGCAGGTGTCGATCCTCACCGGCAAGCCGATCGGCTTCGGCGTGCTCACGCTCGACGATGAACAGCAGGGACTCGACCGTGCAGGGCTTCCCGGCTCGAAGGAAGACAAGGGCGCCGAGGCCGCCGAGGCCGCGCTCGCGACCGCGCTGGTACTTCGCCGGCTGTCGAGCTAATCGCGGTCGACCGAAACGCGCCAGCGCGAAACGCG
>JAYTEZ010000088.1:0-4003 GCA_043734805.1 Microbacteriaceae bacterium | reverse complement strand
GTCGACTGCGGGGAGTCGGCGGCACCCGCCGAAATCTCAAGACCGCGATTCATCGGGCCCGGGTGCATCACAATGGTAGACGCGCCGAGCCTGCTTAATCGTTCGTCGTCGAGACCCCACTGTCGTGAATACTCGCGGGCGTTGGGGAAAAACGCGGCGTGCATCCGTTCGGATTGAATGCGCAGCATCATGATGACATCCGGCCTGTCGGCGAGAGCCTGGTCAAGGTCATAGCCGGCCGTGACCGGCCAGCTTCCGATCCCGATCGGAAGCAGGGTTGCCGGGGCGACGATGTTCACGGTGGCACCGAGCGTGGTCAGCAACCAGACGTTTGATCTGGCGACCCGGGAGTGCAGGATGTCGCCGACAATCGTCACGGTCGTACCGTCGAGATCCTTGCCGCGCGCGCCACCGCCGTGCAGGCGCCGGCGGATCGTGAACGCGTCGAGCAGCGCCTGGGTCGGATGTTCGTGGGTACCGTCGCCGGCGTTGACGATCGCGGCGTCGATCCAGCCGGAGTTCGCGAGCACGAGCGGCGCGCCCGACGAGTTGTGCCGGATGACGACCGCATCCGCCCCGATCGCGGCCAGCGTCTGTGCAGTGTCTTTGAGGCTCTCGCCCTTCGAGACGCTTGACCCCTTGGCGCTGAAGTTGATGACATCCGCGCTCAGGCGCTTTGCCGCCGCCTCGAACGAAATGCGAGTGCGAGTGGAATCCTCGAAGAAGAGATTGACGACCGTCTTGCCGCGCAGGGTCGGGAGTTTCTTCACTTCGCGCTTGGCGACATCTGCCATTTCTTCGGCAACATCGAGAATCGCGATCGCTTCGTCTCGGCCGAGGTCTCGAGTGCTGAGCAGGTGCCTCATGCCTTCGCCTCGACCGCGCCAGCTTCGACCGGGCCGGTATCGACCGGGCTCGCGATTTCTTCGATCGTCACGAACTCGTCGCCGTCACTCTCGATGAGGTGCACGTTGATGCGTTCGTTCTGGGACGACGGAAGATTCTTGCCGACGAAATCCGGCCGAATCGGCAGCTCACGGTGGCCGCGGTCGATGAGTGTCGCGAACCTCACGATTCTCGGTCGGCCGATCGCTCCGAGGGCATCGAGTGCGGCTCGAATGGTTCGGCCCGAATAGAGCACATCGTCGACGAGAACGACCGTCATGCCGTCGATCCCGTCGGATGGAACCTGCGTCGGCGACGGCGCGCGAGTCGGGTTTCGGGAAAGATCGTCGCGGTAGAGGGTGACGTCCAGTGCGCCGGTCGGCACGGGGCTTCCCGAGATTTGGGTCAGAAGCGCACCGATCCGTTCGGCGAGAATGACACCGCGGGTGGGAATGCCGAGAACGACGAGTCCGTGCGCCCCGCGGTTGGACTCCAGGATCTCGTGCGAGATCCGAGTCAACGCCCGGGTGATATCAGCTTGCTGCAGCACCGTGCGTGCGGGCAATCTGACCTCCTTCCCCGACTCTCTGGACGGTAGTTAAAGGATGTCTGTTTCCCTCACTATAGCGAACCTGGCCGACGCGACCCAACCTGCGCGCGGCATCCGTGAATCGCCGTCAAAGCGCCCGCCACAGAGCAAAGCAGCGACTGCGGGATTCCGGGGCTTTCGTTAGCTGAAGGCCGAAAGCCCGGTGAGCGCCCGACCGATGATGAGGCTGTGAATCTCGTCAGTTCCCTCATAGGTGCGCACCGATTCGAGGTTCGCCAGGTGCCGCATCACCGGAAACTCGCTGGTGATACCGTCGCCGCCGAGGATGGTGCGCGCCTCCCGCGCAATCTCGATGGCTTCGCGCACGCTGTTGAGTTTGCCGATGCTGATCTGGGTCGCCGTCAGCGCACCCCGCTCCTTGAGCCGTCCGAGGTGAAGTGCGAGCAGCAGGCCTTTCTCATACTCGAGAAGCATGTTCGCAAGTTTCTGTTGGATGAGTTGGGTCGCTCCGATCGGTTTGCCAAAGACCTCGCGGGACACGGATCGCTGCACCGCGGAGTCGAGGCAGGCGCGCGCGGCACCCATCGCCCCCCAGACGATCCCGTAGCGCGCCTCATCCAGACAGGTGAACGGTCCGGACAGGCCCCTGGCTCCCGGCAACAGTGCCGATTCGGGGAGCCGGAGGCCATCGAACTCGACGTCGCACTGGATCGAGGCCCGCATCGAGAGCTTGTTCTCGATCGGGGTCGCCCGAAAGCCCGGAGTGTTGGTCGGAACGAGGAACCCGCGGACGCCCTCCGCCGTTTGCGCCCAGACCACTGCGACGTCGGCGATGCTTGCGAGCCCGATCCAGCGCTTGCGACCGTCCAGGATCCAGTCCGAGCCGTTGCGCCGAGCGTTAGTGAGCATGCCGCCGGGATCGCTGCCTCCGGTCGGCTCGGACAGCGCGAAGCATCCGATTCGTTCTCCGCGCGCCATCGGGGCAAGCCAGGTGGCTTTCTGCTCGTCCGAGCCGAATTTGGAGATGGCGCTCATGGCGAGCGAGCCCTGAACGGAAACGAAAGTGCGCCATCCGCTATCCGCCGCCTCGATCTCGAGGCAGACCAGTCCGTAACTGACGGCCCCCGCCCCCGCGCACCCCTCGTCTTTCAGATGCATGCCCAGAAAGCCGAGGGCACCGAGTTCGGCGATGAACTCGCGACGAAAGTGTTTATCTTCAAAGTCCCGTTCGATCACCGGCAGGATGCGGGTGGTCGCGAAAGTGCGCGCTGTTCGTGACCAGCTGATTTCCTCATCGGTGAGCAACGCGTCGAGGTCGAATGCGGCGTCGATTTGTGCGGTCATTATTTACCTTCTTCGGGCGGCGATGAGTGCCAGTGCGAACCGTTGTGCTCGCCGAGCGCCGGGGGAAGCGCGCGATGACGCGGAGGGTTGGCGGCGAGGTGAATCGGGTTGGCCACCTGCCTGCTGATGCGGCCGCTGTCGGGGTCGCGCAGTTCGGCCACTACCTCGAGCCCGAGCGACTCGGCGAAGGCGAATGCTTCGGCAATGGAGTTCACGAGCCCGGCAGCGATCCCTGCTGCGGTGCACACGGCCACCCAGTGCGCGGCCGGGTGCTCGAGGAACCGTGCCTCTACGGCCTCTCTCAGCGCGTCGCGATAGTGGACTCGCGACTCGTTGGACCGGAAGCGATCATCGTCGATGAGCTCGTCTGCACCAATCGCGACCGCGAAAGACCTGAACTGCCGATCATTGCCGACCGCGACCACGAGTTGCCGGTCTGCCGCCGAGAAGACCTCGTACGGAGCAATACTCGGATGGGCGTTCCCCAGCCGCACGGGCGACACCCCGGTCGCCAGGGTGCTTGCTGCCTGATTGGTGAGGGCGGACAGCAAGGAGGTCATGAGATCGACATCCAGACGTTGGCCGTCCCCGGTGCGATCCCGCTCCCGCAGTGCAAGCAGGATCCCGGAGAACGCGTTCATGCCGGTGAGCACATCCACAAGAGCCACGCCCACCTTGACCGGTCCGCCGTCCGGCTCACCGGTGATGCTCATGAGCCCACCGACCGCCTGCACGAGCAGGTCGTAGCCGGCAAGATTCGCGCCAGCCGCGCGCCCGAAACCCGTGATTGAGCAATAGATCAGGCCGGGGTTCGCGCGCCGCAGCGATGCCTCATCGAGCCCGAACTGCTCCATAACGCCCGAACGGAAGTTCTCCACCACAACGTCTGCCGAGGCAATGATATGAAGAGCGTCCCTCCGGCCCCCCTCGGTGCGCAGGTCACAGACGATCGAGCGCTTATTGCGATTCACGGCCCCAAAATAGGTCGACGCTCCGGTCGAATCCACCGGGGGTAGCCAGGCGCGGGTGTCATCACCGGTCGGAGACTCGACCTTGATCACGTCCGCGCCGAAGTCCGCGAGCATCATGGTTGCGTATGGTCCGGCAAGCACCCGGGAGAAGTCGGCGACCCGAATTCCAGCCAGCACAGCACTCGCTGGCGAGGGTAACTCGGTCATGCGAACCCCCGCTGTGCTCTGCGCCCGCAATCGCGACTCTTCGAGG
>JAYTEZ010000087.1:0-6069 GCA_043734805.1 Microbacteriaceae bacterium | reverse complement strand
GCCGAGCTGGCGGCCGCAGTCGATGGCGTGCTCGAGTTAACCGCCGGTGCGACATCCACTGATCTCATTTCGGGATCAGCGCAGACCGACTCGCGCCTCGTGGGCGCTGGGTCGATCTTTTTTGCGATGTCGGGGGAGGTGACTGACGGCCACCTGTTTGCGGCTTCGGCGATGGAAAACGGCGCCGCGGTTCTCATCGTCGAGCGGCCGCTGCCGATTCCCGTGCCACAGGTCGTCGTTCACGATTCGCTGACGGCACTGGCCGACCTGGCCCGGGTGGTCGTCGCGCGGGTTCGTACGGCAGGCCAGCTGAAGATCATTGGCATCACCGGGTCGAACGGCAAGACCACGACCAAGAACATGCTCAGGGCGGTGCTGGCAACCGCGGGCGCAACCGTGGCGTCACCGGGCTCGTTCAACAACCAGGTCGGCGCTCCACTGACCATGCTCGGCATTGATCAGAACACTCGCTTCCTCGTCATCGAGATGGGCGCGAGCGGGTTTGGTGAGATTGCCCGCACGGTGGCCATCGCCATGCCCGACATCTCCGTCGTGCTCAAGGTCGGACTCGCGCATGCCGGCGAGTTCGGCGGCATCGAGGCGACTCGGCGGGCAAAAGCAGAGATTCTCACCGAACTTCCGGCGGATGCCGTGGCGGTTCTCAACATGGATGACGAGCGCGTGGCGTCGATGGCCGCCCTGACCGCTGCACGGGCGCTCTGGTTTGGGCTGGATGCCCGAGCCGACGTGAACGCGGACGACCTCCGTGCCACCTCGACCGGCACATCGTTCACCCTGGTCATCGGCACGGTGAGACGCCCGGTACAGCTTCGCATTCTCGGCGAACATCACGTGATGAACGCGCTCGCGACTCTCGCCGTCGCGCACGAGCTCGGAATCGATCTCGATATCGCAATTGGGGCACTCGAAGCTGTTGAACGCGCCGAACGCTGGAGGATGGAAGTCCTGCGGCGTGCCGACGGGATTGTCGTGATCAACGACGCCTACAACGCGAGCCCCGATTCCATGTCGGCGGCACTCAAGACCCTTGCCCAAATAACCGAGCCCGGACAGCGTTCCATTGCGATACTCGGCGAGATGGCGGAGCTCGGAGAGTATGCCGACGAGGAGCACGACCGGATCGGGCGACTCGTGGTGCGGCTCAACATCCAGAAGCTCATCGTTGTCGGTGACGGTGCCCGCCACATTCACAATGCCGCGGGTCTGGAAGGTTCGTGGGACGGGGAGTCGGTACTCGTCGGCACCGCCGACGAGGCATACGATCGGATTCGTGATGATCTTCGAGCGGGCGACATTGTGCTTGTGAAGTCATCGAAGTCTGCGAACCTGCGGTTTCTCGGTGACCGTCTTGGCGAGGTGCCCGAGTGATCGCGCTTCTCGCGGCCGGCGCTATCTCGATGATTTTCACCCTGCTGCTCACACCATTGTTTGCAAAGGCGTTCCGGGGGCTGAATCTCGGCCAATTCATCCGGGCCGACACCCCGACGACCCACGTAACCAAGCGCGGAACGCCATCGATGGGCGGAATCGTCTTCATCACGGCGTCGATTGTCGGCTACTTCGGTGGCCACCTTGTCGGCGGGGATTCCGTCGCGGGCGTCGGCATCCTCGTGCTTGCCATGATGGCTGGCCTCGGACTCATCGGATTCATCGACGATTTCCTGAAGGTAAAACGCCAAAACAGCCTCGGTCTTGCCGGCTGGTACAAGATTCTCGGCACGGTAATCATCGCAATTGTCTTTGGGATTATCGCGCTGACCTACCGAGATGCGAATCGCCGGGCACCGGCGTCGACGTCGATTTCTTTTGCGCGCGACCTTAATTTTAATTTCGTTCTCATCTTCGGGGCGACTTTTGGCGTGATTCTCTTCATCGCCTGGGTCGTACTCATTACGACCGCGACAGCAAATGCGGTCAATCTCGCCGACGGGCTCGATGGGCTCGCTTCCGGTGCATCGATCCTGGCCGTTGGCTCGTACATCTTCATCGGTTTTTGGCAGTCCACCCAATCCTGCTTCAGCCTCAAAATCCAGTACGAGAACCTCTACCGCTGTTACCCGGTGTCGCGTCCGCTGGACATCGCGGTCGTCGCGACGGCAATCATCGGCTCGCTCGTGGGATTTCTCTGGTGGAACACCTCCCCGGCCCAGATCATGATGGGCGACACCGGATCGTTCGCGATCGGCGGCGCGCTTGCCGCCCTCGCGATCCTCTCCCGCACCGAGCTTCTGCTCGTGCTCATCGGCGGCCTCTTCCTCGTCATCACCGGCCAGGTGATCATTCAACGTGCCTACTTCAAGGTGACGCGAGGTAAACGCATCTGGAAAGCGAGTCCTCTTCATCATCACTTCGAGATGAAGGGCTGGGCCGAGGTGACGATCGTCGTGCGATTCTGGATCATTTCCGGACTGTTCGTCGGAGCGGGCATCGGCGCGTTTTACCTCGAGTGGCTGTTGCGCGTTCCGTGATGAGAAGTGCGGATGACGTGGCGCGCCTCACCAGCTGGCACGCCGACTGGGCGGGACTGCGCGTCGCGGTACTCGGACTGGGAGTCACCGGATTCTCGGTAGCGGACACCATGGCCGAGTTGGGCGCCGAGCTTCTCGTGCTCGCCGACCGTGCGGACGAGCGGACTGCGGATCTGCTCGATGTCATCGGTGTGCGGCTCGTGCGCGAACACCTGGAGGACGAGCTGGGGAGTTTCGGGCCGGAACTCGTGATCGTGTCACCCGGCTTCCCGCCGACCAACCCTCTCGTCGCCTCGGCCACGAACCGGGGAATTCCCGTCTGGGGAGACGTCGAGCTCGCGTGGCGCCTTCGGGACAAAAACCTCCGCGCTGCGTCGTCCGGTGGCGGATCGCGGTCGCCGGCCGAGTGGATCGCCGTGACCGGTACGAACGGCAAGACGACAACCGTGCAGCTCACGACGGCAATGCTTCTCGCCGCGGGACTCCGCGTGATCGCGTGTGGGAATGTTGGGGTGCCGGTGCTCGATGCGATTCGCGATCCACTCGGCTTCGACGCGCTTGTCGTGGAGCTGTCGAGTTTCCAGCTCATGTACCTCGACAGCATGTCGGCTTACTCGAGCGCATGCCTGAACATTGCCGACGACCATCTCGATTGGCACGGATCGTCAGACGCCTACCGAGCGGCAAAGGCGAAGATCTATGAGCGCACGAAGGTCGCCTGCGTGTACAACCTCGACGATGACATTACCCGGGGCATGGTCGAGCGGGCCGAGGTCGTCGACGGGTGCCGGGCGATCGGTTTCGGGCTCGGCGTACCGGGGCCGAGTGACATCGGAATCGTTGACGAGATCATTCTCGATCGCGCCTTTCTCGCCGACCGCTGGAGTGCAGCGACCGAACTCGTGACCGTCGATGAGCTCGAGAAGGTCGGGCTCGGCTCGCCGCACATGATAGCGAACGTGCTCGCCGCATCCGCCCTCGCTCGGTCCTTTGCGGTCCCACCCGAGCTGATCCGCGCGGCACTTCGAGAGTTCCGGCTCGACCACCATCGCACAGAGACTGTTGCTGTTGCTCGAGGCGTGCGCTGGGTAAACGATTCGAAGGCAACAAATCCGCACGCGGCGCAGGCTTCGCTCGCGTCGTTCGACCCCGTGGTGTGGGTCGTCGGCGGACTGCTCAAGGGAGTCAACCTGAACGAACTCGTGTCGGCCAACGCCCCTCGACTGCGCGGCGCGATCATCATTGGCGTTGACCGTCAACTGTTGGTTGAGGCTTTCGCGCGACACGCGCCGACGCTGCCGGTGTTCGAGGTCGACACGACTGACACTAAAGGGGTAATGCCGATGGTCGTGAGGCTGGCGGCAGCGGTTGCACGAAGCGGGGACACCGTCCTGCTCGCTCCGGCGGCCGCGTCCATGGACCAGTTCACCGACTATGCGGATCGAGGCAATCGCTTCGCGGCCGCGGTGAAATCGATGTTGAAAGGCGGGGCGGATGACTACGAGCCTCCCGCGCCCTCGAGCCAACGCTAGGCTGCATCCGAGCACGCCGCCCGTAGCGGAGCGTCAACCCGCTGCCGCCGTCGTCGCGGTCAAGCGGATTTTCGCCGCCGAGACCGGCAACTATTTCCTGCTTCTCGGAACGACGCTGTTCCTTGTCGTATTCGGCCTCATCATGGTCCTCTCGTCGTCGGCTGTCGAGTCATACACCACCAGCGGTGACTTCTTCAATAGGTTCGTGCGCCAGGTGCTCTTTGCGGCCCTCGGCGTTCCGCTCATGCTGATCGCCGCTCGAATGCGATCCAGCTTTTGGAAGCGCTGGTCCGGAGTGTTCCTGCTCATTGCGGTGGGGCTGCAGCTGCTCACCGTCGCGACCCCCCTCGGTGTGGAACGCGGCGGAAACAAGAACTGGATCAGCATCGGCGCGTTCACAGGACAACCGTCCGAACTGGTCAAACTCGCCGTTGTGACCTGGCTCGGGTACATCCTGGCCAGGAAGCAGCCTGTGCTCGACAACTGGCGGGAGCTTGTCATGCCGATCGTGCCGATGGCCGCCGCCGCCATCGGTTTCGTTCTGTTGGGGGGCGACCTCGGAACGTCGATCATCATGACGGCCATCTTCTTCGGCGCCGTGTTCTTTGCTGGCGTGAAGTTACGGATTTTGGCAATCCCGACGGCGCTCATCATTGCGGCTGGCGCCATCGCCGCGTTCGGGAGCAACTCTCGCCGGGACCGCATCGCCGCCTTCATGAGCGGATGTACCTCTGGAGACAACTATTCGAACAGCTGCTGGCAAACCGTCCACGGCTGGTGGGCTCTCGCCTCCGGTGGGTTCTTCGGCGTCGGGCTCGGCAACTCGAAAGCCAAGTGGTCCTGGCTTCCCGAGGCCGACAACGACTTCATCTTCGCAATCATCGGTGAGGAACTCGGACTCCTCGGGGCGATTCTCGTTCTCGTGCTGTTCATCGTTCTGGCGATCTCCTTCGTCCGCATTATCCGGGCGAATACCGACCCGTTTGCCCGAGTGACAATCAGCGCCGTGATGGTCTGGATCATCGTGCAGGCGTTCGTCAACATTGCGGTGGTGCTGGGAATCCTGCCGGTTCTCGGGGTGCCGCTGCCCCTCATCTCGGCCGGTGGTTCTGCGCTCGTCACCACGATGGTCGCGATCGGCGTCGTGCTCTCGTTTGCCCGCAAAGCACCCGAGGCGGTTCTGCCTGCGTTCCCGGCCGGTCGACTGAGGTGACGCGGTATCTCCTCGCCGGCGGCGGCACCGCCGGCCACGTTAACCCACTGCTCGCCGTCGCCGATCGCATCGTCGACAGGGAGCCAGATGCCGTCATCTTCGTGCTCGGGACGGCCGAGGGACTCGAGTCCAGACTCGTGCCGGCGCGCGGTTTCGAACTTCTGACGGTGCCGCGGCTTCCGTTTCCCCGGCGACCGAATACCGCGGCTCTTCGGTTCCCGCGGCGTTTCGGCACGATCGTCACCCGCATCCGGTCCCTTCTTCGTGAGCACGAGATAGACGTGCTTGTCGGATTCGGCGGGTATGTGTCGGCCCCGGCATACCTGGCGGCGAAGCGAGAAAAGGTGGCGATCGCCGTTCACGAGGCAAACGCGAAGCCCGGTATGGCCAATCGTCTTGGGGCGCGGCTGACGAAATTCGTCGGCGTCGCTTTTCGGTCGGCCAGGCTTCCCCATGCCCGATTCGTCGGAATGCCGCTCCGTCGCGAGATCGAGTCGCTCGATCGCGCGGCATCACGCAGAGACGCCCTCGCATACTTCGAGCTCGATCCGCGCAAGCTCACCCTGCTCGTCACCGGCGGATCGCAGGGCGCCAGGAGTATCAACGACACCGTATTCTCGGCCGCGGCGAACATCATCGGTGCGGGCTGGCAGATCCTGCACGTGACCGGCGAGAAGTCGGACATCGTGTCCTCCGACCTCGCGGACTACCGACTTCTCCCGTATTGCGATCGCATGGACCTTGCAATCGCCGCGGCCGACCTCGCGGTTGCTCGAGCCGGCGCTGCCACCGTGAGCGAATTCAGCGCGCTCGGCGTGCCAGCGGTGTACGTTCC
>JAYTEZ010000086.1:0-10795 GCA_043734805.1 Microbacteriaceae bacterium | reverse complement strand
GGACCTCGCGACCAGAAACCTCAGGGTCATCAGTCGCCGCATCGACTTTCTGGTGCGGGATGGCGTACCGCGGCCGGGTATGGGCTCCCTCATCGCCTCTCTGGCGATATCGGTCACGCTGCTCGGTCAGAGCCTCGACGACCCGCGCCGCGCCGACACCGTGCGTGTCGGGCTGGTCGCGATCGCCGAGAGGTTGCGCCCCGAAACCGTCGTGCAGGGGGCTCCGGTGACGGATTCGGTCATCATCCTGATGCTGCGCCCGCTGCTCGTCGACCTGCTGGGCGCCGCCGATCTGCCCGCGGACAAGGCGCGAGCGGTTCATCCGCTGGCCGCGAGGGGCGCCATAGTGTCGTTCCGAGTGCCTACGAAGCGCGTTTTGGCGCCCCTCACCAACCGCAAGCCGCGAGCGTTTGCTCTCGGCACGTCAGAGAACGATTTCGTAGTGGATCAGTCTGCTGTCGCGGTGAACCTCGACCATGCCGGCCGCGTGCATGGTCTTCTGCGAAGCGATGTTGCTTAAAGCGGTGTCAGCGATTACGGATGCGGCCCCGGCCGACCGCGCGACCGCGATCGCCGCGATGAGCGCCTCGGCCGCGAGTCCGTGGCCGCGGGCATTCTCGACCAGACCGAAACCGAGCTCCGCGACAGCATTGACGGGCGGGCCGAAGAAGCCGATCCCGCCGATCGCCAGCCCGTCGGCGCGACGTCGGATGCCGTACAGCCCAAACGGCTGCGGGTCACCGTCGCGGCCGAAGACCGCGATGAACCCGGGGAGCGCATCGAGCTCATCCACTAACGGGTAGCCGGGAGCCCATCGGTCGCGCGCGGATGGCGTGCCGGCGAGCATCCGCTTCGCCTCGTCGATCCGCAACGGATGCAGCACCAGTCGCTCGGTGACCGTGTCCATCAGGTGGCACTCCAGTCGAACCCGTTCGGAGCCACCGCATCCCAGGCGACGGTCAGTTCGCCGAGCTTCCAGCGCGATCTGGTTCCGAGCACCGGCCAGCCGTCGGCGACGAGGCCCTGCACGGTCGCGATCCAGCGCTGGGAGGGGCCGTACACCGACAGTGTGGCGTTGAACTGCCAGTGTCGGTCGAGGTCAAGCATGAGCCGATGGACCGCTTCGCCTGGCATATTCCGATGGATGAGCACCTTCGGCAGGCGTTCAGCCACGATCGACGGCTTCTCCAGGTCGGCGAGACGCAGGCTGAGGGTGAGAGTCTGGGGGCCTCGAGCCGTGACATCCACCCAGCTGGCGATGCGGCCGACCTCATTGCAGGTGCCCTCGACGAGCACGCCGCCCGGTTCGAGCCGAGATACCATGAGCCGCCAGGAGTCGAGCACGGCTCTCTCGTCATATTGCCGCAGAACATTGAGGGCCCGGATGACCGTGGCCCGCCGACCCGCCGGCAGCGGCACTTCGAACCCGCCCAGCCGAAAACTCACGCCGGTGTGGGCCGACTCGGAAGCGAGTTTCACCCGGGCCGGATCGATCTCGATTCCCACCACCTCGACGTCGGCGCGCACGCGACTGAGCCGCTGGTGCAGCTCGAGCGTTGTCGTGGCCGATGCGCCGTAACCGAGGTCGACGACCAGGGGGGCGACCGCGCGCCGGAACGCGGGTAGCTGGGCGATCCAGCGGTCGATGCGGCGCAGGCGATTCGTGCCTGTGGTGCCGCGAGTGATCGAGCCAATCGGCATGTGCCCAGTATCCCAGCGTCCGAGCAGCGGACGGGCGGGGGAGGCCGCGTCGGTAGAGTTGGAGCATGACCTACACGCTCGTCATCCTGCGCCACGGCAATAGTGAATGGAACTCGAAAAACCTCTTCACCGGCTGGGTCGATGTCGATCTGAGCGACCAGGGGCGCACCGAGGCGAAGAGGGCGGGTGAACTGCTCGCCGAGTCCGGAGTCTTGCCCGACATCCAGTACACGTCGCTGCTTAAGCGCGCCATCCACACGGCGAACATCGCGCTCGAAGTTGCCGACCGCGACTGGATCGATGTGAAGCGCAGCTGGCGGCTCAACGAGCGTCACTACGGGGCGCTGCAGGGCAAGGACAAAGCGCAGACCCTCGAGGAGTACGGCGAACAGCAGTTTATGACCTGGCGTCGCTCGTTGGATGTTCCGCCGCCGCCGCTGCCCGATGACAGCCAGTTCTCGCAGGCGCACGACCCGCGTTACGCGGGGCTCGGTGCGGACCTGCCGCGCACCGAATCCCTCAAACTCGTGATCGAGCGGATGATGCCCTACTGGGAATCGCACATCAAGGAGGACCTCGCGGCGGGCAAGACCGTGCTGGTTACCGCGCACGGCAACTCGCTGCGCGCTCTGGTCAAACACCTCGACGGCATCCCGGATGACGAGATCGCCGAGCTGAACATCCCGACCGGAATCCCGCTCATCTACACGCTCGATGACAACTTCGCGCCGGTCAAGCCGGGCGAGTACCTCGACCCGGAGGCCGCGGCAGCAGGAGCCGCGGCCGTGGCGGCGCAAGGCAAGAAGTAGGTCGCTCCGGAGCGGAGCGACGACGCATCCATTACGCTGCGGGCATGAAGGCCGTCGCGCGCGAGACGAGTGTGACCGCGCCGGCGAATCCGGTGTTCTCGGTCTTCCATTTTTGGAGGCGCGGCGCCACCCAGAACAGATAGATGCCGAGGGTGATGATGCTCAACAGCAGCCACTTTACCCAGTGCCCGAAGAGGCCGACGGCGGAGCCGGTGAAAGCGAGCTGCTGTCCGTCGAGGAAGGTGTGCGTGGCGCGCCAACGCTCGGTGAGCACCAGGGCAAATGGGTAGCAGATGCCGAGGGTAAGGGTGGTAATCAGCGCTCCAAGGATTGCCGTGCCAAAGTAGGTCGCCGCGCCGCCGTCGAAAGAAAATCGGGTCTGTTTAGCCATAGGGCGTTTCTAGCAGTGGAGGGTCGGATGCCGCGAGTCCCCAAACGGGGCGAACCGCGCCAACCAGGGCGGGCACGGAACCGGCTCAGTGGTCGGTGGTGACCCAGTCGCCGGTCGCCAGGTACTGCACCGTCTTGGCAATAGAGACGGCATGGTCGGCGAACCGCTCGTGGTAGCGGGAGGCCAGAGTCGCATCCACCGTGTCCACGGCAGCGCCCTTCCAGGTCTCGCCAAGCACCTTGTCGAAGACGCTCAGGTGAAGGGCGTCGATTCGGTCGTCGTCGTTGCGGATCTCCTCGGCGAGACGCAAATCCTCCGTGCGAAGTAACTCCGTGAGCTTCTTGGCGATCTGCACGTCGAATTTTCCGAGGTCGGCGAAAGTACTCCGCAGCGACTTCGGAACGACCTTGTCCGGGAAGCGATAACGGGCCAACTGGGCGATGTGCTCCGCCAGATCGCCCATTCGCTCGAGGGCGGCGGTGATGCGCAGGGCACTCACCACGATGCGCAGATCGCGTGCGACAGGCTGTTGGCGAGCCAATATGTTGATGGCCAGTTCGTGGAGGGCAATCGCCGCTTCGTCGATCTTGGTGTCATTCGCGATGACCGTCTCGGCCAGTGACACGTTTGACTCATTGAACGCGCGCGTGGCGTTTTCGATCGAAATCTCGACCAGTGTCGAAATCTCGACCAGGCGCCCTTGCACCTCCGCCAGTTCCTGCTGGAATACCTCGCGCATCGTTTCAAATCCCTTTCGCTGCGAGCTTGTCGTTCCCGCACAGTTCAGGCCACACTGCTCCGGGCAGGTTAACAGCGAGTGATGAGCATCTGAACAGCTCCCCAACTACCGCAACCAAAACTGCCGGCAGTCAGTCGAGCGGTGAGATGTAACTAATCTAGTCGCTATGGACTCCGCCGTGCTGGTGCCGCTCTCTCTGGCGTTCGGCGCTCTCGCCGGTGCGTCCATCGTGGGCATCCTCGTCGCGTCCGCTCGCCGAGGGCAGCGCGCGGTCGACGTCGTGAGCACCGCCGTTCCCGACGGTGTTGACCAGGTCATCGAGGCCCTCGAGTCCGCCGGTATCGTGCTCGATCCGTCGAATACCGTCGTAAAAGCATCCCCGGGTGCGATCGCGTTCGGCATGGTCTGGAACCAGGCGCTCGTGCATCCAGAGCTCGTGGCGCTCGTGGACCGGGTTCGTCGCTTCGGCGATCCGATAACGCAGGAACTCGAGCTCGCCCGCGGTCCCTTCGGTGATGCCAGCGTTCATCTCTTCGTGCGGGTCGCCCGACTCGGCGCCCGCTACATCCTGTTGCTTGCCGAAGACCGCACGGAGTCCTACCGGCTCGACGCGGTGCGGCGTGATTTCATCGCCAATATCAGCCACGAACTCAAGACCCCGATCGGCGCGGTCGGTCTTCTTGCCGAGGCGTTGCAGGTGGCATCTGACGAGCCGGACCAGGTTCGCCGCTTTGCGAAGCGCCTCACCAAGGAGTCGGAGCGCCTCGCCAGGATCACCCAGGAGATCATCGAACTCTCGCGGCTTCAGGCGGCGGATGCCCTGACCAAACCCGAGGTCGTCGACATCGAACATGTGGTCGCCATGGCGATTGACCAGAACCGGGTCGCCGCTGAATCGAGCGACGTGACGATCGTCAGCGGCGGAGACGTTGGCGCGGAAGTGTACGGCGACGAACCGTTGCTGGTTGTAGCACTGCATAACCTGATCGCGAATGCGATCCAATACTCGCCACGGGGATCGCGGGTCGGTGTCGGCGTGAGCCAGGCCGATGGAATCGTCGAGATCGCAGTGACCGACCAGGGCATCGGAATCCCTGACGACGAACTCGACCGCGTGTTTGAGCGCTTCTTTCGCATCGACCCTGCGCGCTCACGCCACACCGGCGGGTCGGGACTCGGCCTGAGCATTGTCAAGCACGTCGTCCAGAACCACGGCGGGGACGTCCGCGTCTGGTCCCAGCCCGCGCATGGCTCAACGTTCACCATCCGCCTGCCGCAGGCTTCCCAAGCCGCGGCTGCATCACCAAAGGAAGCCTGATGACCCACATTCTCATCGTCGAAGACGAACCTTCTCTGAGCGAGCCGCTTGCCTTTCTGCTCGGCCGTGAAGGCTACGAGACGAGCATCGCAGCCGACGGGCCTTCCGCGCTCGCCGAGTTCGATCGAAACGGCTCGGACCTCATCCTGCTCGACCTGATGCTCCCGGGCATCTCCGGCACCGAGGTGTGCCGGGAGATCCGCACCCGCTCGCAGGTGCCGATCATCATGCTCACCGCCAAAGACAGCGAAGTGGATGTGGTGGTCGGTCTTGAGCTCGGTGCGGACGACTATGTGACCAAGCCGTACTCCACCCGGGAACTGCTGGCCCGCATCCGCGCCGTCATGCGCCGTCGTGTCGAGACGGACGATGACGACTCTGCCGTGCTCGAAGCGGGTGACGTGCGGATGGACGTCGAACGGCACACCGTCGCTGTGCGCGGGATAGAGACAGCTATGCCGCTCAAGGAATATGAGTTGCTCGAGGTGTTGCTGCGCAACTCCGGTCGCGTGCTGACGCGCGGCCAGCTCATCGACCGGGTGTGGGGTGCTGACTATTTCGGCGACACCAAGACGCTCGACGTGCACATCAAGCGCATCCGATCGAAGATCGAAACTGAGCCGTCGTACCCGACGATGTTGCTCACGGTGCGTGGGCTCGGGTACCGCTTCGAAGCCTGAGACGCCATCGGTGGCCGGGAGGCCGAGGCCCGCTCGTCGAGCCGGTTGAGCTTTACTTGCTCGGAGACGGGCTCGGGCTCGGCTCGGCGATCGAGGTTGGCGTGGCCGTCGGTACCGGCGTCGGAAGCAGGCCGGCGTACTCGGCCTGCGATCCGTCAAGCACGGGCACGAGAAGCTGCTTGCCGGTGTTTGTTCCGTACTGCACCCAGACCGGGAACAGCGCACCCGGCTGGGTTCCGATGCCACGGAATACCAACTGGCGGGTGTCGGCTGATCCGAAGGTCTTGACCTCTCCGGCGTCGAGCTGCACATTCGTGTCGACCTTGCCCGGTGTTCCGGCAGCATCCGTGCCGTCATACTGGATCAGCACGCTCACGGTCGTGTCACCGTCGTTGACGAGGTTGACCAAAAAGCTCGCGTTCGCACCGTCGCTGGAGAGCAGGAGGGCGTTGCGAACCTTGACGTCACCGACGGTCGCGCCGACGCCGTCGCTGGGGTCATAGCTCTTGACGGTCGCCTGATCCACCAAGAAAGTGCAGCCGGTCGTTGTGAGCAACAGTGATGCCGCCAGAACGACGGATGCAGCAATTCGTGCTCTCACAGAACCCTCCAGGGCGAAGAAGCGGCTTCGTATCGCGGTCGTGGCCCGCGGAATCCTCTGGTTAAAGTTTAGCCCACCGATCAGGCCGTTCCCGGCCCGGGTAAGGCAACCCTAACTGTGACACCCTGTGGTAAAGTCCGTCCCACGGAACGGAGTCCCATCCATGCTTTTTGAAGTCGGCGAACAACAAGCATCGATCGTGCTCGACGAGGTCCTTGCCTCCTGAGGGCAGCAGCGGGGCTCACACTGTGGGAGTCATCGTCGTTGCTGCGGGGGGTGGCAGTCGGCTTGGGCAGGCGGAGCCCAAGGCACTCGTCCCGGTGGCAGGAACATCGATTCTTGCGCACGCCCTCGAGTCGGTGTTCGGCCTCAATTTGCCCGTGCAAATAGTGGTGGTCGCCCCGGTTGCCAGGCTCGAGGACGCCCGCCGTATTTCACGCGAGGTCGCCGGTGTGGCTGGCGGATATATCTCTGTCGTGGGTGGTGCCGAATCGCGTCAAGGTTCGGTCGCCGCCGGGCTTGCTGCCCTGGCGCCTGGCATCGAGACGGTGCTCGTGCATGACGCGGCACGGGCGTTCGCACCGACCGCACTCTTCGAATCGGTGGTGGCGTCGGTGATCGAAACGGGTGGCGGCGTCATCCCCGGGTTGCCTGTCTCCGACACAATCAAGCGAACGGATGCCGGGCTTGCCGTCGAAACGATCGATCGGTCAGAACTCGTCGCGGTGCAGACTCCGCAGGGTTTCCCGCGGGAGCAACTCGTCGCGGCATACGCCGCCGCCGCCGAGGAGTTCACGGATGATGCTGCCCTCTTCGCCGCGGCCGGGTATCCGGTAACCGTCATTGCTGGTGACCCGATGGCGTTCAAGATCACGACCCCGTGGGATCTGCGCCGGGCGGAGGCGCTCTTTCGGGTGTCGACCGGCTCGACCACCGAGCCCGGCTCGACCACCGAAGCAGGTGTCGAGACCCGCATCGGCATCGGGATCGATGTTCACGCCTACGACGAGGCGAGACCGCTCTGGCTGGGCGGCCTGTACTGGCCGGACGAGCCGGGGCTGGCGGGGCACAGTGACGGTGACGCCATCTGTCACGCGATCTGCGATGCGCTGCTCTCTGCAGCCGGGCTCGGTGACATCGGTGGGCGATTTGGAACGTCCGATGTGCGGTTCGCCGATGCCCACGGTGACGTGTTCATCGCCGAGACCCTGAGGGTCGTGGCGGAGGCCGGTCACACGGTGGGAAACGTTTCAGTGCAGGTCGTGGCAAACCATCCGAAGCTGGCCGCACGGCGCCCCGAACTCGAGGCGCACCTTGGCGCGATCGTTGGCGCCCCGGTCAGCGTCGCTGCGACGACATCCGACGGTCTCGGGTTCACGGGAACGGGTGAGGGCGTCGCCGTCATAGCAACGGCCTTGCTGCGCCGCAGTCGTTAAGCTGTCACTCGTGACTGTGCGCCTCTACGACTCCAGGACCCGGGCCCTGGTTGACCTCGTTCCGCTCGTCGAGCGCGAGGTCGGCATCTACGTCTGCGGCCCGACCGTGCAGTCCTCGCCGCACATCGGGCATTTGCGCTCGGCGCTCGTTTACGACCAGTGGCGGCGCTGGCTCTCCTACCGGGGCTTCAGCGTCACGCTCGTTCGAAATGTGACCGACATCGACGACAAGATCCTGGCCAGCTCTTCGGGGACCTCAGAGGAATGGTGGGCGCTGGCCTACCGCTACGAGCTCGAGTTCACGAGCGGATACTCGCGGCTCGGTATCCTGGCGCCCACCTACGAACCTCGGGCGACAGCAAGCATTCCGCAGATGCAGGAGCTCATCGAGCAGCTCATTGTGCGTGGCCACGCCTATGTTGCCGACGACGGCACTGGCGACGTCTATTTCGACGTCGCATCCTGGCCGAGCTACGGCGAGCTGACCAACCAGAAGCCGGACGACATGACGGCTTCTCCGGATGCCGAGACGCGCGGCAAGCGGGACGGGCGTGACTTCGCGCTCTGGAAGGGCCGGAAACCGGACGAGCCGGCGTCGGCGTCCTTTCCCTCGCCGTGGGGTGCTGGCCGCCCCGGCTGGCACATCGAGTGCTCGGCGATGTCGTCGCGGTACCTTGGCACCAGGTTCGACATCCACGGCGGCGGTCTCGATCTGCGTTTTCCGCACCACGAAAACGAGCTCGCACAGTCGACGGCCGCCGGCCACTCGTTCGCGAACAACTGGGTTCACAACGGTCTCGTCACTGTCAACGGCCAGAAGATGTCGAAGTCGCTCGGTAACTCGATCTTCGCGGCGGAATTTCTCGAGCAGGCGCGGCCGCTCGTCGTGCGCTATTACCTCGGCGCCGCCCATTATCGCTCCACGATCGACTACCACGACGGTGCCCTTCTCGAAGCGGAAGCTGCTCTCGATCGCATCGAAGTGTTCCTTGACCGGGCCGAGCGCCGCCTTGTGGGCACGCGGTTCGCCGGGTCCGGGGTGGAGTTGGTTCCGGCCGAATTCTCCGAGGCGATGGATGACGACCTGGCGATTCCGCAGGCGCTCGCCGTGCTCCATGACCGGGTTCGCGCCGGGAACGCCGCCCTCGACGCGGAGGATCTCGGCGAAGTCGTCGTCGTCCAGGGCCAGGTTCGCGCGATGACTGAGGTTCTCGGGATCAACCCGATGGCCGTAGAATGGCAGACTGCCGCAAACGAACCGGCGAGCTCAGCGCTCGCAACTCTCGTTGAAAAACTGCTCGAGGACAGGGATGCGGCACGCACGGCACGGGATTTTACCTCGGCCGATCGCATTCGTGATGAACTTGCCTCAGCCGGCATCCAGATCGAAGACACCCCGACGGGGTCACATTGGAGTCTTGACTAATGAAGAGCAGTGGAGCGAACAAGCCGCGCGCCGGTGCCGTGCGCAAAAGCAGCACTGGCAAGCAGGTCGGCTCGGGTGGACAGGGGCGCCAGGCGCTCGAGGGCAAGAAGCCCACACCGAAGGCAGTGGATCGTCCGTACCATCCCGCCGGCAAGCGCAAGGCAGCGGACGACCGGTTTGCCGCGGCGGGCGGCACCAAGCGCCCGTCCAGCTCCGGCGGTCCGCAGCGCCCAGCCGGCCAGCTGCAGCGAGCTCAGCGCCCCAAGCAGACCGATGAGTTCGAGGTCGTCACCGGGCGCAACTCGGTACTCGAGGCTCTGCGCGCGAAGATCCCGGTGACCGCGCTCTACATCGCGACCCGCATCGAGTATGACGACCGGGTCAAGGAGGTCATGCAGCTCGCGACGAAGCGCGGTCTGCCCATCCTCGAGGTCATGCGTCCGGAACTCGACCGTCTTGCCGGTTTTGACACGGTGCATCAGGGGCTCGCGCTCAAGGTGCCGCCCTACGACTACGCGCATCCATCGGACCTGCTCGACAAGATCATCTCGCGCGGGCAGGTGCCGCTGCTGGTGGCGCTCGATGGGATCACCGATCCGCGCAACCTGGGGGCGATCATCCGCTCGGTAGCTGCCTTCGGCGGTCATGGCGTCATCGTTCCGCAGCGTCGTTCGGTCGGGCTGACGGCCGCCGCCTGGAAGACTTCGGCCGGTGCGGCCGCGCGCACGCCCGTCGCGATGGCGTCGAACCTGACCCAGACTCTCAAGGCGTTCAAGGAACGCGGCGTCTTCGTGCTCGGTCTCGACGGCGGGGGAGACACCACCCTTCCCGAGCTTTCCTGGGCAAAAGAGCCGCTCGTCGTGGTTGTCGGCAGCGAAGGCAAAGGCCTGTCCCGCCTCGTCACCGAAACCTGTGACGCCGTCGTCTCGATTCCGATCAGCGCGTCGACAGAGTCGCTCAATGCGGGCATCGCCGCGAGCGTCACCCTCTACGAAATCGCGAAGCAGCGCGCGCGCAAGTAGTCGCCCGAGCCGAGGGCACGAGGTGCCGGGCATCCGGTCAGACCTTCGCGCGCCAGTCGTCCTCGTCGATCGTCGCGATCGGCATCGTTCCCGTTCCCGTTGCCGGTTCGATGACGGTCGCCTCGTCCCTCCGGTGTCGCAGCACGGTGTCGATGTAGGAACTGACAGCCTCGGCCAGTGGCACATCCCGATTTTCATTCTGCGAAAGGTACCAGCGGTGGTCGAGCAGCTGGTGGAAGACCTCTGCCGGCTCGAGTTTGCCCTTGAGTTCCCTCGGGATTGCACGCGAAACGGGCTCGAACACCTTGGCGAGCCATTCGTGGGCCACCATCTCCTCGTCCTCGCCCTGCTTGTTGAAGGTCGCGGTGTACGAGTCGAGGTCGTTGAGCAGCCGGCGAGCCTGGTTCTCCTCGGCATCGAGGCCAGTGAGCCGCAACAGGCGTCGTTGGTGGTGTCCGGCGTCCACGACCTTCGGCTGGATGCGCACCTTCGAACCGGCGTCATCCGTCTTGATCGCGAGTTCTCCGATGTCGAAGCCCAGCTCGTTGAGTCGTTCGACGCGCTCGTTGATGCGCCAGCGTTCGGATGACGAGAACGACTCGGATCCGGTTAGTTCGTTCCAGAGATTGCGGTACGCGGCCACAATCCCGCTGCTTACCTCGACCGGGTCGA
>JAYTEZ010000085.1:0-1787 GCA_043734805.1 Microbacteriaceae bacterium | reverse complement strand
CGCGTGATCACGGTGACCGAGGTGCCGCTGGCAACCCCGGAGGTCGCCGCGATCGCGCCGCTCGACGAGAAGTTTGTGGGGATGGACCACGTCGACATCGTTGTGCCGTCGGTGGGCAATCCCTATGTTCTCGCCGGTACCGGCTCGCGCACGGAGAAACACCGGGCGCAACGGATCGTCGAGCGGGTGGGGGAGCGCGAGTTCCGTCTCGACGCCCGCGGCTTTTGGCAGGTTCACCGCCACGCGGCCGAAACCCTCACACGGGCGGTGCAGGAGGCGATCGAGGAGAGCCTCTTCGATCCGCGGGCCGCGAATCTCGACCTCTACGGCGGTGTCGGGTTGCTCGCGGCCGCCGTGGGGGATCGATTCGGCAATCATCTGCGGATCACCACCGTCGAAAGCGATTCACTCTCAACCGACCACGCCGCGGAGAATCTCGCGGAATGGGTCGGGGCCGCCGCCGTCACCGCTCGCGTCGAGAACTACCTGCGGCAGCTCGGGTCCTCGGCGGGCGCAAGCGACCGGGCGCGAATCGGAAGGGGAACCGTCATCCTCGATCCGCCTCGCGCGGGGGCGGGCACGGCTGTCGTCCGCGAACTCGTCGCGCTTGATCCTGCCCAGATCGTCTATGTCGCCTGCGATCCGGTTGCCCTCGCCCGTGATGTCGCACTCTTCGGGGCGGCTGGCTATGAGCTCACCAGGCTGCGCGCGTTCGACCTGTTTCCGAATACGCATCACGTCGAAGCGGTCGCAACCCTGGTGAAGCCCAAGCGGGCCGAGTGAACCCGGAATTCGTTGAGCAGCGCCGTGGCGCCGCCCAGAATATTTCGTGAAACGCGGGCTCGCATGAGCGGACTCTAGCCTCTGCTGGAGGCTCGCGGCCATTACCATGGTTGCAGGCATCGCTGGATTCCAGCAGCACTCGGTGAGACAGGAACGACATGGCGCAGACGGAGACACATCAACCGGATGCTGGTCTGCGCCCCGTGGGCGTGCGCGTCTCGGTCGTCGACGATCACGAGTCCGTGCGGTTGGGTCTGAAGGCCGCGTGCCTCGAGGCCGGCTTCGACTTCATCCTCGCCGCGGCATCCGTGCAAGACTTCGTCGACAATCTGAACGGGCGCGAAAACGATGTCGTCGTGCTCGACCTTTCGCTCGGTGACGGCTCTACCGTGACCGATAACGTGAAGCGTGTGCAGGCCACCGGCTCCGCCGTGCTGATCCATAGCATCGCCGACCGGGTCGCCTCCGTTCGTGAGGCGCTCGCTGCGGGAGCTGCCGGTGTCATCCCCAAGTCTTCGGCGACCAAGACGGTCATGTCCGCCATCGAAACCGTCGCCCGCGGAGAGGTGCTCAACAACCTCGAGTGGGCGACCGCGATCGACGCCGACCGCGACTTCGCCAAGGCCCAGCTCGGTCGTCGCGAGCGCGAGATTCTGCACCTCTATGCCTCCGGCCTGCCGCTCAAGCTCGCGGCGCAGCAATTGGGTATCGGCTATTCGACCGCGCGTGAATACCTCGACCGCATCCGGATGAAGTATGTGGAGGTCGGACGCCCAGCGCCCACCAAGGTTGACCTCCTGAGGCGCGCCGTCGAGGACGGCATTTTGCCTGGTCTCGACCCGGATGGTGGCGATGGCCACTAAGCGGGGTGTGATGCTCGCCGAGCACGCTGCGCTGGCACCGCAGCCGCACAATCCGATCAGCCGACCCCGGATCGAGATCGTCATCTCACGCTCCGTCGCCATCTTCGGCCTTTTGTTCGGCGCCCAGTCTGTGCCCGCCGT
>JAYTEZ010000084.1:0-3943 GCA_043734805.1 Microbacteriaceae bacterium | reverse complement strand
CGCGGCCTGGTGAGCACGGCCGGGCCGAACTCGAAGTTCTTGCCCTCGAACCTGTTGAACGGTTCGATCAGGCGCTCGTCGGTGACGATCTCCAGCCCGAACGCGTCGGCCCAGGGTTTCGCCGATTCCTGTGCGCGCTGCAGCGGGCTGGAATACAACTTGACGACCGGATGCCCGGCCAGTTCGCCCGCGGCGGCGGCCGCCATCCGGTGCCCCAATTCCGAGAGGTGGTAGCCCGGAAGTCGCCCGTAGAGAATTCCCTCAGGGTTGGACACCTCGCCATGACGGACAAGGTGGATCTGGGTTGCGGCCACCGCCCCAGTCTACGTTTCGGTTCGCTGCCAGAATCCCGTGAACGCTGGCGCTGCCGGGCGTCGCTTTCAGAAGCCGGGGTTCACGCGGTCATCGCCGAGTGGCAACGAAGGGAACCCGGTCCTTCTGGCCCTGAAGCCGCTCTGCGAGCCATGAGCGAACGATCACGACACCGATCGCGGCGGCGGCTCCGCCGTAGAGGGCCGCGGCGATGGTCAGGATCGAAGGATCCGGGCGCACGATTGATTGACCGATGAGTGCTTGCCCGGTCAGGAGGGCGAGGATCCCGAGGTAGAGGACGACCAGCACCCGGATGATTGCGACACGGGTGGAGGCAGATCGTAGTACGGGGATTCGTCGTGACAGCAGTTCGATGAGCAACGCGGCGATCGGGATGAGCTGGAGGGCGTGCATGCCGACGAAGTGCGGAATACGCAGGTCGCCTGCGACGGTGCTCCAGCCGAGCAGAGGGAGCCCGGGGCCGCCGTCGGCGAGCCCGACCGTGTGAGCTCCGGCGATGCCCCGGAAATTGCTGAGCTGCCCCGCGGTGGGGGATGTCATCAGGAAGGCCAGGGCCATGCCGATTAGGGCAATGATAAATCCCGCTCGGATTGCCAGTGACCGAGCCGGGTCGCCCAGTTTCGCCCGGAATAGCAGAACAGCGATGGGCAGAGCTGCCGACCATACGATCACTATCGATACGGCCATAACGGCCCAGAGTGCGGTGGCGAACGGGGTAAAGACGTTGAAGTGGCTGGTCGTTCCCGAGGCGGCGGCACCCGCGATGATGACGATTTCGACAGCGAGAAAAACTGCTGCGATCGTGCCGGCCCACCAGGCGATGCGCCGCCAGCGCTGCAGCAGGCCGATGAGCCAGGAGAGGGTGAGCGAGTAGAGGAGGATCGAAATTGCGAATTTCAGCGGCTTCGACCAGATCGGAGCCCCGGTGAGGATGCGCGAATCGATGAGCAGCCCAACAACGCTCAGAACCGCGAGCGCCGCCATCGCGATGGATAGCCACAAAAGTGGGCGATGCCACGTAATTTTGGCGAGAACTGACGCATCCGGGTGGACTTCATTGTCAACAATGCCTATCGACACGGTTACTCCTGGGGGTTGTCGGGGTCGGTGGGGTGTGCTTGAGGTGCGCTGTAACGCTTGGTCGTGACGTGTTCCTGCGCGGCCCGGCGCAGGGCGGCGAAGAGCGCGTCGCCAAGCACAGTGCCGACGATGACCGTCTCCACTTTCGAGTCCCGGTCGTCTCGAGCGTCAATCTCGTCCAGGTCGGCTTCGGCCACGATGAGGGCAGCCTCCGCGTAACGCCTGAACCAACCGCGCTCATCCGACTGACCTAATGATTCGAAGGTCGTCAGCACGCGGGCAGCTGCTAGGCGACCGGGGTTTCCCGGGTAAAGATGCCAGCCAGCCAGCAGATCATCGATGCGGTGAAGAGCGGCAGGGTCAAGGCTCGCCGGGTCTAGCTCGTCGGACACTGTTCGCTGCGCGACGTCGAAAGTCTCGGCCAGCGTGTGGTCGGAATCGATCGCATCGATGACCCGCCGGGTGGCGGCAACGCTCAGACCACCGACATCGATAAGCCCGCGGATGAGCCTGAGGCGCCGCACGTGCGAATCGCCGTAGCTGGCCTGGTTCGGGCCGGAGTGCTCACCCGCGGCAAGGATCCCCTCCCGCATGTAGTACTTGATGGTTGCCACCGGGATCCCCGCTGCCGCGCTTAGTTCAGCCATTCTCATAACGGATAGCATAACTCTCTGATAGAGTCACTGTCTATACGTGCTGCGGAATCCGCTGGAATCCGCAGCAGGAGAGAACCGCTCGCCGTTCCACACATTGGAGGATCGAATGTCCCATCACCTAGTTGTCGGCGCAGGTCTCATCGGGACCAGTCTGACTCGGCACCTTCTCGACCGCGGAGACCAGGTGACGCTTGCCAGCAGATCAGGAACCCAGTTGCCGGGCGCTGAAGCTGTTCGCCTCGACGCGTCTGACGCGGACGCTCTCGCCCTGGCAGCGAACGGGGCCGAAACGATTTTCCTTGTCACCAATCCGCGCGAGTACCACCGCTGGCCCAAACTGTGGCCACCCGTTTTTCACGCAGCAGTCGACGCCGCCCGCCGATCATCCGCCCGCCTCGTCATCATGGGGAACCTCTACGCCTACGGCGAGTCGAGCATCATGCCCATGACCGAGCACGGCCCGCTGCTGACGACCGAGGCCAAAGGCCTGGTGCGCAAGGCCGGCTGGGAGCTCGCGAAAGCGGCGCATGACCGGGGGGAGATTCAGGCGGTCGAGGTGCGGGCGAGCGACTATTTCGGCCCGGGTGCGGAAAAAACCGCGCAACTCGGCGCCGCCTTTTTCCGTCCGGTCATGGCCGGTAAGGCCACCCGCGTGTTTGGCAGCACCACCGAACCGCACAGCTGGACCTACGTCCCGGACATCGTCTCGACGCTCGCAGCCGCAGCCGACTACCGAGGCGACTGGGGCAGGGCGTGGCATGTACCAACGGCTGAACCCCTCTCGCGGCAGCAGATTGCGCGGCAGGTCAACGAACTGACCGGATCGCGCGGCTCGGTCGCTCCGATGCCTGAGTGGTTCCTCCGCGCCCTCGGACTCGTCGTCCCGCTGATACGCGCCGCGAACGACTCGCTCTATCAGTTCACCCGGCCGTTCGTCATCGACGCGAGCGAGACCGAACGACTTCTGGGCGCGCATGCGACACCATGGAACGAGTCGCTGCCGGCGACCGTCAACTGGTACCGATCGCACTAACCGGGCTGGATGTTCGCCCCGGTGCACCGGCGATCCGTAGGAGTGCCCTGAACGGAGAGCTGGCTACTTTCCCGCCGCCAAAGATTTCGTGTGGATAATCGCGGCATCGCCGAATTGTGGCCATCGATCGGCATTGGCTACAGGGATGGCAACCCAATCTTTGAAGGGGTGCGCTTTCCCAGACGGGTCGAAAAGTTCAGCTCCTGGCAGCGCCAGGGCGTCCTGGTGCTCGTGGCTGCCCGCGCCAAGACGGAACGCGAGAAGGTCTCCTTTCAGGCACGCGAAGGCTTTGCCGTTGATGGTAAGTGACCTTTTCCCGAACATTGTGGAAGGGGTAGCTCCGGCGCCCAGGAGATCGCAGGAAAGGCTATCGAATAGTGCGTCGGCGTTCATTGTCTGGCTCCTTCACTGCTGGCAGCAAGAGTTCGTTGCGTCTGCGGATGAGGTGGTCGCGCTCGGAGCGAGCAACGAAATTCGATCCCTCCACCGTGCAATTCTCCAGGCACTGAGACAGACCAGCCGACTGATGACGTGGCCTCACGGGGCAACTCGTTCGGCTTTCGCTGCTCTCGCTTGAATGACATCAGCACGATAGTCACCATGGCAACGTTGAAGAGTTCGGCAAGTTCTGTGCTGGAGTGTGTGCCGGCGTTGTGTACTTCAATCAAATGTTTCTGCTGCGTCGCGGACAGCTTTGGTTGCTTGCCGAGAAGTCGCCCCTTCGCTGTAGCAACCTGCATACCTTCCCGCGTTCGAGCACGAATCAAATCCGACTCGAACTCGGCAACCAAGGCCCGGACATTGAAAAGAGACGACCCACCGGGTCATTCGGATCGTGCAC
>JAYTEZ010000083.1:0-2590 GCA_043734805.1 Microbacteriaceae bacterium | reverse complement strand
CCTCAAATCCTGATTTTCGTCTTTCTGTTTCTCACCTCGATCGTGGCGGTCACGAAGGATGTCGGCCACGGAACGCTGACCCTTGCGACCGCATGGAATCTGACCAGCACCGTCGTGTTCGGGGTCTTCCTTGCCGCGGCGGCGAAGGAGGCTCGCCTGGCGCGTGTCGCGGTGCCCGTTGAGGCACAGCTGTACCCGACCTTTGCGCGACCACCGGTCGCCACAACCATTCCACGACCCGCGATGGCTTCGGTACGAGTGAACGCTGTCGACCACACTGAAGGAGTTTTGACATGACCTGGGGAAACCGATTCCGGCTGCTCGGCGGACTGATTGTCGTTCTCGCGATCGTGACAGGGGCCACCCTGGTGCTCAACCAGCGGGAAAACCAGGTGGCGAGCGGGTCCGCATCCATCGAGGCGCTGTCGTACTCCGTTGGCTCCGACTACGCCGGTTCCGTCATCGGCCAGTCGGTCAAAGCGGGAGATAAGGTCAAGAAGGGCGACCCCCTCATGACGATCCAGAGCGCCAGCCTGCTTCGAGTTCTCAGTTCTGAAAAGAAAGTTCCAGAGAGCGCCTCGTATACGACCGCAGCGGATGGCACGCTGGTCCTCATCGCCACCGAGCCGGGCATCGTGTCCAAGATCACAGCGCCGGTTGGCGGATTGGTCGGTGCCGGTCAGCCTCTCGCCACCATCGACAGAAGCGGCTCGTTGTTCGTGCTCGCCAAGTTTCGCGTCGACTCGTACGACTTTGCTCGCATTGCCAAGGGTGCGAAAGTCGAAATCGTGCTGCCGAACCACGATCGGGAGACCGGAACAGTCTCGATCGTGCGAGTCCAGACGGCAGGGGGCAAAGCGGATGTGGAGATCGAGGTAAAGAGCACGGGCCTGGTCACGGGAGGCCACGACGGCCTGGTCGAGCCGGGAACCCCGGTCATGGCGATCATGCACCTTCGTGACGACGGACCCCTCGCGGGGGTCAAGGACTCCTTCTTCTCACTGCTCGAGCAGATCGGGATCTGATGAACCGCACCCAGCTTCCCCGCGCCGTTGCTGTCCTGGCAGCCGGTCTCACCGTCGTACTCGTTGCCGCAGCTTGCAGCAGCCCCTCATCCGTTGGAGCACAATCGAGCGGCGCGGTACTGGTTGAGTCAGAGGTCGCGGCCACCGTTGCCACATTGCCGGAGAAGTCGGTCGCGGTGCCTCCGGCCATGCGCCTCGCGCACGGACTGGTTCCTCCGACCAACCGCTGGTTCTCGGGGTTGGTCTTCGGCGAACGCCCTCAGCCGGTATTTCCCTTGCCTCTGTCATTCGGGCTCTCCGAAAACGGGTTCGGATTCGGAGTGCCAACGGTGACGACTTCGGCGAACACGATCACGGGCGGGTATGCCCCATCCATCACCGTTGATGCGGGCGCTGCCACGAGCAGGATCACCGCCTATGACGATGTTTCGGTCACCATAGCCGCGCTAAACGGTGCTGGAAAGCCGCTCGGCTCGACCGTGATTGCGGAAGGTTCGCCACTGGTCAGTTTCACGGCGGCCCGCTCGCTGTCGCTCGGCCTCGGGCAGAACTTCAGGCCGGCGGGAGACCGACTGTGGTCGGTCACGGTCGGCGGGTCGACTTACGGCCTGCGCACGGATGGAGCAGTCTCGAAGGATGGCTCACGTCTGTCGCTCCGCAAGGGTTCGACGGCCGTCTGGTTTGCGGTCCCGCGCGACGGCGAGGTGAAGACGCTCGCGGCGCACGTCGCGCCCCTCAGATCCGTCTCACTCGCCTACTCGACCGAGGGCCAGACGGTGCGGACCGATCTCGGCTATCGCACACAGGGTCAGAAAGACACGCTGATTGCAGCGCTGCCGCACCAGCGAAGCAGCATGGACACCTCCGGCTGCACGCTCGGCAGCTACCCATCCGTCTCCGGCACCATGACGCTGTGCTCCGGAACTTCCCTCTCCTGGACCGCTCCCGCGATCGCTCCGGCCGATTCCTTGAACATTGGCAAGCTCGACGAGCAACAGCGGACCGAATTGCGCAGCCAGGTCAAACAGGATGTCGCAATGGAGAGCGCTCTCCCCGCTGACACCTACTTCGGTGGCAAAGCACTGTATCGGCTCGCCAACCTGCTCACACTCGCGACGCAACTCGATGACGAGGCGTCGGCGCGGACTCTGCGCGACAGGCTCGGCACCGCACTGCGCGAATGGACGCAGCCGACCGGCTGCGCGAAACGATCCGATCGGTGTTTTGTGTACGACGCCGCGATCAAAGGGGTGGTCGGGCAGACCACGTCCTTCGGATCGGACGAGTTCAACGACCATCACTTCCACTACGGGTATTTCCTCTACGCGGCTGGCGTTGCGGCCGCGAACGACTCCGCGCTGCGCCGAGACATCGCGCCCGTCATGAACCTGCTCGCCGCAGACATCGCGTCCAGCGGAGGATCGAAATATTTCCCGGACCGTCGCGCGTTCGACCCGTACGCCGGTCATTCGTGGGCATCCGGTTTCGCGCCGTTCGCCGACGGTAACAACCAGGAGTCCAGCTCGGAAGCGGTCAGCGCCTGGAACGGTCTCGCGCTCTGGGCC